>NZ_JBIMJO010000011.1:0-86237 GCF_043674095.1 Streptococcus sp. A25 | reverse complement strand
ACTGCGTTCGTTCTATTTCCAACCTCCGAAAGTCACTCCCCTGACTAAATGAACCGAACTGCGTTCGTTCTATTTCCAACCTCCGAAAGTCACTCCCCTGACTAAATGAACCGAACTGCGTTCGTTCTATTTCCAACCTCCGAAAGTCACTCCCCTGACTAAATGAACCGAACTGCGTTCGTTCTATTTCCAACCTCCGAAAGTCACTCCCCTGACTTTCGGAGCCATCCAACATCACCTCAGGAAAGTCTGAAAAGAGACTTTGCCTACAAACTGAGTTTGTTTTACTTTATGGAGAATCCTTTGGTTCTGAACTGAAGGATTCTTTCATCACTAAGGAGAATAGGATAGTATGAGAAGAACCTTTTATAGCTGGTTGATGACCCAGCGAAATCCCAAGTCCAACGAGCCTGTGGCTATTTTGGCTGATTTTGCCTTTGAAGAGTATGATTTCCCAAAGCAATCAACGGATTTTGATGAGGTCAGTCGCTTTTTGGAGGAGTCGGCCAGTTTTGCTTTTTCAATGTCTGATTTTGACGCCATTTGGGAGGACTATATGGCCCATTAGCCTGCACTGCATATAGGATTATTTCATATAATCATACCAATATAAAAGCAAAAATGTAAAAATATACATAAAAATAAAGTTCATTTAGTTGCAATTTATCACTAAATAGGGTTATAATACAAGTGTAAGAATAATTCCTTACGAAAATCGTGGAGATCTACTTATTCCTTTATAACCTAATCCCTTTATATAATGAACACGGTCTCCATAGGAGCAGAGAGGTGATCTTCTCTGTTCTTTTTGTTTTCACAAGGCCAGTTTGAGAGATTTTTGGTATAATAATAGAAAAGCACAGGTAAAGGAGCAAGTCTTTGCAAGAACATTCTATTGATATTCAACTCAGCCATCCGGATGATAGTTTTAGTCTTTTTGGGTCCAATGAGCGCCATTTGCGTCTGATGGAGCAGGAGCTGGGAGTGGTCATTCATGCTCGGACAGAAAAGGTCCAGGTCATTGGTCAAGCTGACCATGTTGAGCAGGCCCGTCTGGTCATCCAGTCCCTCTTGGTCTTGGTCAATCGCGGGCTAACTGTGTCAACGCCAGATGTGGTGACGGCTATTTCCATGGCCAAAAATGATGAAATCGAAAAATTTGTCGCCCTCTATGAGGAAGAAATCATCAAGGACAATTCTGGCAAGCCCATTCGTGTCAAGACCTTGGGGCAGAAGGTTTATGTGGATGCTGTCAAGCGACATGATATTGTCTTTGGTATCGGTCCAGCAGGGACGGGAAAAACCTTCCTGGCTGTGACCTTGGCTGTCACCGCCCTCAAGCGTGGCCAGGTCAAGCGGATTGTCCTGACTCGTCCTGCGGTTGAGGCTGGTGAAAGTCTGGGCTTTTTGCCGGGGGATTTGAAGGAGAAGGTTGATCCTTATCTGCGTCCCGTTTACGATGCCCTCTATCAGATTTTGGGTAAGGAGCAGACCACTCGTCTCATGGAGCGGGAGATTATCGAAATTGCACCTTTGGCTTATATGAGGGGGCGGACGCTGGAAGATGCCTTTGTCATTCTGGATGAGGCGCAAAACACTACTATCATGCAGATGAAGATGTTTTTGACCCGTCTCGGTTTTAATTCCAAGATGATTGTCAACGGGGATATTAGTCAGATTGACCTACCTCGTAAGGTCAAGTCTGGTTTAATTGATGCTACGGAAAAATTGAAAAATATTTCGCAGATTGATTTTGTCTATTTTTCTGCCAAGGACGTGGTCCGTCATCCGGTTGTTGCTCAGATTATCAATGCTTACGAACAAGATGCATTAGTAGCAGATAGCCGAGTAAGTTTTGAGGTGATTGGGGAGCCTAGTGGGAGCGAAGAGGATGAAGATTAGTCAATTTTCAAATCATTATCAAGTCCGAAAGCTAACTGAAGCTGACTTAGAGCGGGTTTTGGTTCTTTACCAGACCAATCCCCTCTATTTTGAACATTATCCGCCTAGTCCGAGTTTGGAAGGTTTGCGGCAAGATTTAGTCAATTGTCCGCCTGGGAAGGACCTGTCAGATAAGTATTTTGTCGGTTACTGGTGGGACAATCAGTTGGTGGCAGTGCTGGATTTGATTGCTGGCTATCCTGATGACCAGATAGCTTACATTGGTCTCTTTATGGTGGACGGTAGCTGGGCTGGTCAGGGGATAGGCTCCAAAATCATGGCAGAGCTAGAAAGTCAGTTAGGACAGTATTTCCAAAAAGTCAGACTAGGCTATGTGGCGGCCAATCCACAGGCCAGTCGATTTTGGCAAAAGCAGGGCTTTGAAAGAGTTGCTGAGAAAACTGTAGAATCTATTCAGATATGTATAGCGGAAAAGAGTCTTTTATAGGCTTTTTTTCTTTCAAAAAATATTGACAAATTTCCAGAGTATGATATACTGATAAGGTACTGCTGGTTTAGCTCAGTCGGTAGAGCGCATCCATGGTAAGGATGAGGTCGCCGGTTCAATCCCGGCAACTAGCATATAGTTGACAAACGGTCCGGATGGGTCGTTTTTTTACCTAAAATACCTTGACAAGTCAATATATTTTGATAAAATAAGTGGTAGAATAAGGAAAGGAGTACTACAATGAACAATACAGTATTTATCACAAAACAAACTGTTTTTCATAAACCACTCCTTTTTAAGCAACTATAATAGTCTATTTGAACGGACTTGAGGGAGCCTAGGCGGAGTGTGTCGTCTAGGCTTTTTTGCGTGCTTAGAAAGGTTTTAAGATAAGGGAGATATATGTTCAGCTTAATTTTTGATTATGTCAAGCGGCACAAGTGGCTCTACTTGCTGATCGCTGTGACCTTGATTATTTACGACGCCACGCTCTTGGTGCCGACCCAGGTTATCCAAAGAATGGTCGACACCCTGGCGTCTAATGGCTTGACCGAGAAAATGTTGGTCCAGGATATGACCCTGCTTTTCCTGGTGACCCTGGTCAACTATGCTACAGCCTTCATTTGGCATCTCAAGCTTTTTCAGTCTTCTATCAATTTCAAATTTGACATGCAGCAGCGGGCCTTCCGAAAAATGGTTGTCATGCGGACGCCTTTCTATGAGAAGTTTCGCTCTGGGGATGTCATGACCCGCTTTTCAACGGACGTGGACGGGCTGATGGAAATGGTTGGTTACGGGCTCATGATTGTGGTCTATGCAGGAGGCATGTTTGCCTTTGTCATTCCATATATGTTTATCATCGACTGGAAGATTTCTCTGGTGGCTCTGCTTCCTATGCTGGCTATGACTGCGGCTATCTTTTTCATCGGCCGCAAGCAGGATGAGGCCATTGAGGCCAACCGGGAGGCCGTTGCCCAGCTCAATAATGAGGTTTTGGAAGTCGTAGAAGGTATTCGGGTCACACGTGCCTATAGCAAGAAGGCCACTCAGAAGGCCAAGTTTCAGGAGCGGACACGGCAGCTTGCCAAGGGAGGAGACCGGATTACCTCCCTCCAGTCCCTCTACAATCCCTTGGCTACTTTGGCTCTGGGCTTATCCACTATTTTGGTTCTGGTCATGGGGACAGTGGCTGTCAAGTCCGGTCAACTGTCTATCGGCCAGGTCATCGCCCTCCAGCTCTACGTTGGTTCACTTCTCGAGCCTTTCTGGATGCTGTCGGATTTCATCTTGGTCTACCAGACCGGCAAGACCTCATTTGAAAAGCTGCAGGAGCTGATTGATACAGGGGATGATTTGGAAGTTGATGGTTTTGGGGAAATAGCAGAGCTGTCCAGTCTGGCTTTTGAAGGGTACAGCTTTAGCTATCCACAGGCAGACCGGCCGAGTTTGCAGGACATCCATTGGACCCTGAAAAGAGGGCAGACAGTCGGTATCGTTGGGAAAACAGGGTCAGGCAAGACCACTCTGGTCCGCCAATTCCTCCGTCAATATCCAGTCGGTCAAGGCAGTTTTACGATAAATGGCCAATCAGTTCTGGACTTTAAACGCGCATCTATCGAGGAAAAAATTGGCTACGTTCCTCAAGAGCATATCCTCTTTTCCAAATCGGTCGGCGAAAATATTGCTCTTGGTAAGCTGGATGCCAGTCCTAAGGAGATTGAGCAATCGATTGCGACAGCGGCCTTCATTCAAGACTTGGAGCGGATGAGTGATGGGCTGTCGACCATGATTGGTGAGCGGGGTGTGTCCATTTCTGGCGGCCAGAAGCAACGGATTTCCATTGCACGGGCCTTTCTGCGAAAACCAGACCTGCTGATACTGGATGATTCCCTGTCGGCAGTAGATGCTCGTACAGAACGCCAGATTATTGAAAATATCCAAAAAGAACGGGCGGGTAAAACCAATGTCATCGTCACCCACCGCCTGTCGGCGGTTAACCATGCAGACTGGGTGCTGGTCCTGGATGAGGGCCGCATCGTTGAAGAGGGCCGTCCAGCAGATTTGCTGGCGCAAGGTGGCTGGTACTTTGAGCAATACCAGCGACAACAAAGCCAGGAAGGAGGAGAGGAATGAAGATTTTAGGATTTTTATTGCGACAAATCAAGCAGGTCAAATGGCTATTTGTCATTGCGGTAGCCTTCTATCTCCTGGCTTCTGCCATGGTGCGTTTGGCACCGCTCATTGTCCAGCAGGCTATTGACGGTCCCTTGACGGATTTGAGCAAGGGGCTGCCCTTTGATCAGGCTGCTTTTTTGACCAAGGCTAGTCAGTATATGGGGATGACGGTCATCGGTAGTCTGGGCTTTTATCTGTCCATGCGCCTACTTATGCACTGTGCCAATCGGATTGCGGAGCTTTTGCGAAATCAGGCCTACGATGTCATGCAGCGCCTGCCTATTTCCTACTTTGATGACAAACCAGCAGGTAAGATTGCGACTCGGATTGTCAATGATACCGAGACCCTGCGCAACCAGTTCTATGGGACCCTGGTCTACGCCTTTAATAACCTCATTCGTCTAGCATTTACCTACGGTGTCCTCTTTTACATGAATGCCACTCTGGGCTGGCTCATGCTGGTCTTGATCCCACTCTATATCGCTATCCAGTATGCCTATAAGCGGATGACAGACAAACCCATGAAGGACTTTTATGATGCCAGGAGTGATGTCAATACCCAGGTCAATGAAACCATGAACGGGGCTAGTCTGATCCAGCTTTTCGGTCAGGAAGAGGCAGTCATGGAAGAGTTTGAGGCAACGGCAGATAAGATGCGACGGGCCGATAACCGAATTATCTGGGCCCAATCCTTGGCGACCTGGAACCTGAGTGGTTTCCTGCAAAACTTGGTGGTCACTGGTATTCTTACGGTGGTTGGCTATCAGTTTCTCAAGGGCCAGCCGGGGGTTAGTCCAGGCAAGCTCTTTGTCTATGTCAACTATATTGAGGGAATTTTTATTGCCCTGGGTTCCTTGGTACAGCAATTTCCAAATATGCTGCGGTCCTTTGAAACGGGCAAGCGTTTGATGGCCCTCTTGGAAGAAGAGACGGAGCCAGATAGAGAAGAGATCTTGCAGGTGACTGATGGTCAAGTTATATTTGATCATGTCCAGTTTGCATATGAAGAAGGCAAGGCAATCTTGAAGGATATCTCTATCCAGGCGGACAAGGGACAGACAGTGGCTCTGGTGGGCCATACTGGTTCGGGTAAGACGTCGATTATGAACCTACTCTATCGCTTTTACGATCCCCAGGTTGGGCGGGTCTTGATTGATGGTCAGGATATTCGCGACTATTCTCGCGAAAGCCTGCGCAGCCATATGGGGATTGTCCTGCAAGATCCTTATCTCTTTACGGGGACCATTGCCAGCAATGTGGCCATGGATGTGGACCAAATGGACCGGGAGCGCGTGCACCAGGCTCTGGAAAAGGTTGGAGCTGGGCCGATGTTGGTTCGTCTGGAAAAGGGAATCGATGAGCCTGTTGTCGAAAAAGGTTCGGCCTTCTCCAGTGGAGAGCGGCAGTTGATTGCCTTTGCCCGGACCCTTTATTCTGACCCAAAGATTCTGATCCTGGATGAGGCGACTTCCCACATTGATACGGAGACTGAGGAAATCATCCAGCATGCCATGGAAGTGGTCAAGGAGGGGCGGACAACCTTTATCATCGCCCACCGCCTGTCGACCATTCAAAATGCAGACCAGATTCTGGTCCTGGACCAAGGTCGCATCATTGAACAAGGCCGTCATGATGACTTGGTCGCTCTAGGTGGTGTCTACGCCCAGATGCAGGCTATTCAGTCTAAAGTCTAGTGTTTATAAATCTATTGAATCTCAGTCTACGGGCTGGGATTTTCTTTGTTTCTATCTATAATACTCAATGAAAATGTCCATGGTTGAACTCTGTCGTGCCCTTATTTCAAGGCGATAGGCTGAAAATTTCCCCCGAAACTCTTCACTCAACAAGGCTGTTGACAATGGATAGATTTGATTTTTCAAGAGTAAAGATAGTATAATGATAGTACAAGGAGATTTGCCTATGAAATTTGATTTGAAGAATATCTACATCCGCATCGCTTTGGCCTTGTTCTATGTCCTAGTGGCCAGCCTTGGCAAGTATCTGCTCCATATGGAGGTCAAATGGTGGATTTCGGTCGGAATTGTGCTCCCCTTTGTGCTCTTTTATAAGAAGAAGTAGCTTAAGTTTTCTCATTTGAGGAAGTCGTTGGATATTCAACGGCTTTTTCTTTTGTTTAGAAAAAGTGACAACTTATAAATTAAAAAAGCTAGTCAATGTAGTTTCTTTTGAAGTAAAAACCGAAAAATCGTGTTATTTTTTTCCTCTTGTTTTCCTCATTATCTGACATTTTAGGTTAGAAACTGGCTCCTCCTGAAAAGAAATATCAAAAAAATAGCACCTAAAAATCGCATAAAATAGGCATTTTTAAGAATTTTTCCAACTTTTTTTGAAAAAATAATAAAAAAGACTTGCCAAGTCTCCAAATTGATGGTATACTGACAACATAAAGATAAATAAAAGTTGTCACTTATAAAGTGACATTGCTATTATTCATCTTTATAACCCAAAAATCGATTTTTACTATTTTTTATCTAAAAGGAGAATTTATATGATTTGGTCACTTATTGTTGGTGGATTTATTGGAGCTATCGCTGGTGCGATTACGAAAAAGGGTGGTTCAATGGGTTGGATCGCGAACATCATCGCAGGTCTAGTCGGATCATCTGTTGGTCAAAGTTTGTTTGGTCACGGCGGTCCGAGCCTTGCAGGTATGGCCTTGTTCCCATCTATCCTTGGTGCGGTTATCGTTGTAGCAGTTGTATCCTTCTTCTTTGGCCGTAAGGGTTAATGAAACTAGAAAGAGGCCTCGATGTCTAAAGTAAAAAAAATACTGACTGCTAGCCTCTTATTGCTGGTCTTACTCTTCCTCTTGCTGACTTCTTTGAAGTTTGCAGGAGGGGGCCATCTTCCAGCGGAGCTAGTAGCATGGATTCCTCAATGGCCTGTCCATCAGGTTGTCGCTCCCTTTCTCAATCCCCTTGCATTTTGGGGCTTGATAGGACTGGCAATTCTGACTGCGGTCCTGCTCCTGGTAGTCCTTTTCTACCCTAAGCGCTATGCAGAGATTAACCTCATCCAGGAAAATGGTGGCAGTCTTCTAATGAAAAAATCTGCTATCGAGTCCTATGTAGCGATCCTAGCAGAAGAATCTGGCTATATGAAATCTGCAAGTGCAACAGTTATTCCCTATAAGAAGCGTCTTAAAGTCAAGCTTGCGGGTGATCTTGCTAAAGCTGGCTCCCTTGGTGAGCAGACTAGTCTTTTGGAGAAAAGCATTCAACATGGTTTGCGTCAATTCTTTGGAATGGAGCAGCCAATCAACTTTACTGTTCTTGTCAAAGATGTTGCAAGCAGTAAACAGTCGCGTCCTTCTCGCGTAGAATAGAGGTGTACATGAAATCAGTCAATAAATGGACTCTTCCTCTAGTGGGAGGTGCCGTCGGTCTTGTATTATCTATCTTATTTCTGAGTCTTGGATTTTTCAAAACTCTCTTAGTCTTAGTTTTGGTTGCAATCGGAGTAGGGGTAGGCTTCGGCCTCCAGGAGACAGGTCTCTTGGAAAACTATTTCAATAAGCGCTATTAAGTTTAAATAGAATTTTATATTTTCGGAGGTCATTATGACAGAACAAAATACACAGGTAATCAATGGTGAATTGACCTATGCGGACAAGGTCATTGAAAAAATTGTTGGCTTAGCTTTGGAATCAGTAGACGGCTTATTGGCTGTGGATGGCGGATTTTTAGCTAACTTGAAGGATAAATTGGTCAACACTGAAAATGTCCGTTCAGGTGTGAATGTAGAAGTTGGGAAAAAACAGGTTGCAGTCGATTTGTCGATTGTAGCTGAATACCAAAAACATTTGCCGACTATCTATAAGGCTATCCAGACAGTTGTTGAGTCAGAAGTCAAGCGTATGACGGACTTGGAAGTTGTTGAAATCAACGTTGAAGTATCTGACATCAAGACGCGGGCTCAATTTGAAGCTGATTCTGTTAGCTTGCAGGACCGTGTTTCAGATGCAACCCAATCAGTAGCAGATTTTACAGGTAGTCAGGTCAAGAAAACTTCAAGAGGTATTGAAGAATTGACTGCTAAAGAACCCCGTGTCATTTAAGTAATAAAAGAAAGAGGAAATCCTATGTCAGAAGAAAAAGTAAATGCAAAAGCAGAAGAACTTGTTGGTGGTGCTAAAAACCTTGTCGGTAAGGCAACTGGCAACAAGGAAGTAGAAGCAGAAGGTAAGGTAGAGCAATTGGCTGGTAAGGCTAAGGCTGCTATTGCTGACGCTAAAGATGCCGTTAAAGGCGCTGTTGAAGGTTTGAAAAAATAAGTTTTATCTATAGAAAGAGGGATTAGGAAATGAAAGAAACGAAAAACACACAAGTTGAAGCTGTAAAAGGTACTGTAGAATACGCAGACCAAGTGATTGAAAAAATGATTGGCTATGCCTTGAAAACTGTTCCAGGTCTTTTGTCAGTCAGCGGTGGTTTCTTGACGGATTTCAAGAACAAGCTGGTCAATAGTGACAATGTGAGAGAAGGCATCAACGTCGAAGTTGGTACCAAACAAGTTGCAACAGACCTGAAGATTGTGGTAGAATATGGTAAAGATATTCCAGCTATCGTTGAACAAATGAAAGCTGTCATCAGCAAAGAAGTTGCGGCTATGACTCACTTGCAAGTAGTAGAAGTGAACGTAGAAGTTGTAGACGTACAAACGCGTGAAGAGTTTGAAGCGGCATCTGTTACCTTGCAAGATCGTGTAACTGAAGCAGGTCAAGCTACAGGTCAGGCTATCGCTTCTCAAGCAAACAAGGCTGGTGAATTTGTCTCAGAAAAAACAGGACAAGTGAAGGAACAAATCCAATCATCTCGCGTAGAGTAGACTCAGTCTAATCAGTTCATCAATTAAATAGGGTTCAGGGCATGATTCTTGCCTAGGACCAATTAAAGGAGTGAGTTTCGGGATCATGGAAGGTGATACGGTACCGCTCCTTTTGTCTATGGAAAGAAGGAAGATTTATGCCAAATCGAAAAATTGTAAAAGCGTCTAAGTACCAGCAGATTGCGGTCGGAGTGGCGCAACGGATTGTCTCAGGTGAATATGAAGTAGGTGAGCGAATCAAGTCTCGTTCGACCCTGGCTAGTATGTTTGGGGTCTCGCCGGAGACCACTCGTAAGGCCTTAAATATTCTGGCCGACCTCCATATCGTGTCGGTAAAGCATGGTAGTGGAGCGATTGTCTTATCCAAGGAAAAGGCCCACGATTTCATTGATAATTTTGAAATGACCAGCTCCCTAAATTCGCAAAAAGACCGGATTTTGGAGAAGATGGACCAGCAGGAAAATATGCTCAAGGAATTGCGTGGCTTGGTTTCTGTCTACTTGGATCAGACCAAGCGCGTGCAAAAGAAATACCCTTTGGAGCCCTACGGTTTAAAGTTGACAGCTGACTGTGAGTTGCTGGGCAAGCAGTTGGCGGATGCACGTATCTGGCACCACACAGGAGCCATCATTGTCGGTATTGAGCGCCATGAAGAGCTCTTGATTTCTCCTAGTCCCTACCAGACTCTGGAGAAAAATGACCTGGTGTATTTTGTCGGAGAAGAGCAGAGTTATCTGCGGATGAAAAATCTCTTCGGTTTATAAGAGGTAAGTAATGACAATAAAGGCACTTGTATTTGACTTAGACGATACCTTATATGACCAGATTCAGCCCTTTGAACGGGCCTTGAAACGACATTTGTCGGTGCCTGAGGAGCAATTGGTTCACCTGTATCTGGCCTTTCGCCACTATGCGGATCAGGTTTTTGAAGCGGCTGCGACTGGCAAGATCAGCCTCAAGGACAGTCATGTTTATCGGATGAAGGCAGCCTTAGCTGATTTTGGTTACCAGGTGTCCGATGGGCTGGCCTTGACCATTCAAATCGACTACGACTATTATCAAGGGCAATTGGAACTCAGTCCGATTTATCCAGCTATTTTTGAGGCTTGCAAGCAGCGGGGTATTACTCTTGGCATCATTACCAACGGTCCCCATCGGCATCAATTGCGGAAAATCCGAACCTTGGGCCTACAAGATTGGATAGAGCAGGAGAAGATGGTTATCTCGGGGCAGGTTGGGATGACCAAGCCCAATCCAGCTATTTTCAAGCTGATGGAAGAGCGCCTGGGAATGGCGGGTCAAGAAATCTGTTATGTCGGTGATTCATTTGAAAATGATATCATCGGTGCCAAATCAGCTGGCTCGCAGGCCATCTGGTTCAACCACAGAAAACGGCAGCAGCCGGAGACAAGTGTGGAACCGGATAAGGTTGTGACCGAATGGCTTGACTTAGAAACAGCTATTATAGAGATGGGAAACTAGCTTAGGCTGGTTTTTTATTTTGGAGCTAATCGAAAGTAATTTCACAATTTATAAAATTTATCTATAATCTTAAAACTACTTTCTAAACAAGTTCAGATGGTTGAAATTCCTAAAAACTATGCTTATAATGTTTTTGTAAACGTTAACATTTTGTAAAAGAGCGATGATGTCGCTCCATGCTTTAGAAAGGAGTTTCTGATGAACTTCAAGAAGTTTTCTCAGTTGGGGCAGGCTTTCATGCTGCCCATATCTATCTTACCGGTTGCTGGTTTGCTCCTGGGTATCGGGGGTGCCTTGTCCAACAGCAACGCGGTTTCTCAATTTCCTGTATTAGACCAGGCTTGGTTACAGGCAACTTTCACCATTATGAGTACAGCTGGTAGTGCTGTCTTTGCTAATTTGGCCCTTATTTTTGCGGTCGGAGTTGCAGTTGGTCTGGCAGATGCCGACAAGGGAACAGCTGGTTTATCAGCTGCGGTGTCCTACTTGGTGTATACAGCTACGATTAGTGGTTTTCTACAGTTATTTGCAGAAGAAGGTGCTAGTATTGACACAGGAGTGGTCGGTGCTTTGGCTATTGGTATCACAGTAGCAAATCTCCACAATAAATATAGGAAAATTGAGTTACCAGCCTTCCTAGGTTTCTTTGGAGGTTCGCGCTTTATTCCAATAGTGTCGTCTTTTGCAGCCATTGCCTTTGGTGGGATTTTCTATTTGATTTGGCCACCGATTCAGGGGCTTTTGGTGACATTCGGTGAAACAATATCAGAAATGGGAAGTCTAGGAACGTTCCTTTATGGATTTGGCTTACGGTTAACCGGAGCTTTTGGTTTACACCATACTATCTATCCGATGTTCTGGTATACTTCACTGGGTGGAAGTGAAGTAGTTGCCGGTGAAACGATTCAAGGTGCTCAGAATATTTTCTTTGCTCAATTGGCTGATCCCAACCATACTGGATTATTTACATACGGGACTCGTTTCTTTGCTGGACGCTTTGCGACTATGATTTTTGGTTTGCCAGCTTCTTGTTTGGCGATGTATCATGCCATTCCAAAGGAAAATCGTAAAAAAGTTGGCAGTTTCTATTCAAGTAGTGCCCTTACGTCCTTGTTGACAGGTATTACAGAACCAATTGAATTCTCCTTCCTATTTGTTGCTCCATGGTTGTACGTCGTCCATGCTTTCCTAGATGGTGTCTCCTTCTTGGTAGCTGACTTGCTACAAATTCGTATCGGGAATTCCTTCTCTGGTGGTTTGATTGACTATCTTATCTTTGGTGTTTTCCAAGGCAATGACAAAACCAACTGGCTCTTGGTGCTTCCAGTCGGTTTGGTCTGGGCAGCTATGTATTATGTTGTTTTCAAATTCCTAGTGACCAAGTTCCATGTTCTAGTGCCTGGTATGGAAACGGGTGATAGCTCTGCAAATTCTGATAAGGTATTGAAAAACGGCTCAACCCTCTATGATAGTGCCATTTCAATCATTGATGCCTTGGGTGGCGAAACCAATATTGAACACGTGACAGCCTGTGCGACTCGCCTCAGAGTATCCTTGAAGGACAGTCAAATGGTTGACAAGGATGTCCTGAAAGCGATTGGAGCAACAGCAGTTCTGGATGTGAAAGATGGTATTCAAGCCATCTATGGCGGACGGGCTATTCTCTATAGCCAAGAAATCAATCAGATTTTGGGCAGAGAAGAATAGCAAGGACAATCGACCAGCTTCGGCTGGTTTTTACTTTTGAAATTTTCTGACTTCTGAAAGTAGTTTTAGGAATATGTTAGATTTTACAATTTTTGAAACTGAAACCTATTATATGGCAATATATTGAATTATTGTATCCGAGGCGTTATAATAACAATGTAAGCGCTAACTCGGATCCGTCATTGAAAGGAGAATTCATGGCTAAATTGAGTAAGGAGGCCTTGATTGAACAAATAAAACCAGGAATCATCATTTCTTGCCAAGCCCTACCAGGTGAGCCTCTGTATAGGGAAGAAGGCGGGATAATGCCCCTCATGGTTAAGGCAGCCCAGGAAGCAGGAGCTGTTGGTATTCGGGCCAACAGTGTTCGAGATATTAAAGAAATTAAAGAAGTGACCAACCTACCTATTATCGGTATTATCAAGCGGGATTACCCACCACAGGAGCCTTTTATCACAGCGACCATGAAGGAGGTCGATGAGCTGGCAGCCCTGGACATTGAGGTCATTGCACTAGATTGTACCAAGCGGGAGCGGTACGACGGTTTGACTATCGTCGAGTTTATCAAGCAAATCAAGGAAAAATACCCAGACCAGCTCTTCATGGCAGATGTTTCCACCTATGAAGAAGGTCTGACAGCCTACGAGGCAGGTATTGACTTTGTCGGCACCACTCTCTCAGGCTATACTTCTTATAGCCGTCAGGGAGAAGGACCAGATATCGAGCTAGTAGATCGATTGGTTAAGGCGGGCATAGATGTCATTGCTGAAGGCAAAATCCATTATCCGGACCAGGTTAAAACGATTCACGACCTTGGTGTGGCAGGAATTGTAGTTGGTGGGGCTATTACTCGACCAAAAGAAATCGCAGAGCGTTTTATCAAGGCTTTGCAGGCTTAAATTGTCATCAAACTCCCCACAGGGGAAAATTAAAAAAATAAAAGGAGTAGAATGATGAAAAAAATCATGCATTCATTGTTAGCAGGTGCAGCTATTTTGTCACTTGCAGCTTGTGCCAATAAGGCAAGTGACACTACCGCATCATCTGCAGCAGAGTCAGGCAGCTCTGACAAGACAGAAATCACTTGGTGGGCCTTCCCAGTCTTCACGCAAGAAAAAACAGAAGATGGTGTGGGTACCTATGAGCAAAAAATTATTGCTGCTTTTGAGGAAGCAAACCCGGATATCGATGTAAAATTGGAAACCATCGACTTCACATCTGGACCTGAAAAAATCACGACAGCTATTGAAGCGGGCACTGCGCCAGATGTGCTCTTTGACGCACCAGGTCGTATCATTACCTACGGAAAAAATGGTAAATTGGCTGATTTGAACGACCTCTTTACAGATGATTTTGTTAAGGATGTCAACAACGATAACATCATCCAAGCGTCTAAAGCTGGTGATACAGCCTACATGTATCCAATCAGCTCTGCTCCATTCTACATGGCCTTTAACAAAGCGATGTTGAAAGATGCTGGTGTTCTTGATCTTGTCAAAGATGGCTGGACAACAGATGACTTTGAAAAAGTCATCAAGGCTTTGAAAGACAAAGGCTACAACCCAGGTTCCCTCTTCTCGAATGGTCAAGGTGGTGACCAAGGTACTCGTGCCTTCCTTGCGAACCTTTACAGCGGAAGCATCACAGACCCTGAAGTAACCAAGTACACAACTGACTCAGAACAAATGATTAAAGCCCTTGATAAGGCAGCTGGCTGGATCAAAGATGGCTACATGATGAACGGTTCTCAATATGCTGGTGGTGACGATATCCAAAACTTTGCAAATGGTCAAACATCTTACACCATCCTTTGGGCACCATCTCAAAATGGTATCCAACAACAATTGTTGGAAGCATCAGGCGTAGAAGTGCTTGAAGTTCTCTTCCCATCAGAAGATGGTAAACCAGACCTTGAATACCTTGTAAACGGCTTTGCAGTCTTCAACAATGGCGACGAAGCGCGTGTAGCAGCATCTAAGAAATTCCTTCAATTCATCGCAGATGATGCTGAGTGGGGACCTAAGAACGTTGTTCGTACAGGTGCCTTCCCAGTTCGTACATCCTTTGGAGCACTCTATGATGATGAACGCATGGCAATGATTGACGAGTGGACTCAATACTACTCTCCATACTACAACACCATTGACGGTTTTGCTGAAATGAGAACACTTTGGTTCCCAATGTTGCAAGCAGTATCAAATGGCGAACAAGACGCGGAAACAGCTTTGAAAGACTTCACTGAAAAAGCGAACGCAACCATTAAATAATATTTGAAAGTTGGCTCCTTTTCTAATCCCATTTCTATCGAGGTCTAGAAAGGGAGCTCTTGCTTTCTAATTTGAAAGAATTGAGGTGTTTGCATTGCAAATCAACAAAATACGAATGCGGGAAACCATTGTTTCTTACACGTTCTTGGCCCCAGTTTTGGTATTCTTTACCGTCTTTGTCTTGGCACCTATGGTCATGGGATTTGTGACTAGTTTCTTCAACTACACCATGACGGACTTTACCTTTGTCGGCTTAGATAACTATGTGCGGATGTTCAACGATCCTATCTTCATCAAATCCTTGATTAACACCTTGGTTATCGTTGTGGGATCAGTGCCAGTCGTGATTTTTTTCTCGCTCTTTGTAGCGGCCAATACCTACCAGAAAAATGTCATCGCTCGTTCCTTCTATCGAGCAGTCTTCTTCCTACCGGTGGTTACTGGTTCGGTAGCCGTAACGGTTGTCTGGAAATGGATTTACGATCCTCTGTCGGGTATTCTTAACTTTGTTTTGAAATCAGGTGGTATTATTGAACAAAATATCTCTTGGCTTGGGGACAAACAGTGGGCCCTCTGGGCAATTGTCATCATTCTCCTGACTACATCTGTCGGTCAGCCCATTATCCTCTATATCGCTGCTCTGGGAAATATTGATAATTCCTTGGTAGAAGCAGCACGGGTAGATGGTGCCAATGAAACCCAGGTTTTCTGGCAAATCAAGTGGCCTAGCCTCTTGCCTACAACCCTTTACATTACAGTTATTACAACCATTAACTCCTTCCAGATTTTCGCGCTTATCCAGCTCTTGACATCTGGTGGACCAAACTATTCAACATCGACCCTCATGTACTATCTCTACGAAAAAGCCTTCAAGCTTTCTGAGTATGGCTATGCCAATACCATGGGTGTCTTCCTTGCAGTCTTGATTGCTATCATTTCCTTTATCCAATTCAAGGTTCTTGGAAATGATGTGGAATATTAGAAAGGAGGTCAAGATGAAAAAGAAAACCATTACCCCATTTTCAATCCTATCTTCAGTGATTTTGTTGACCTTGACTGTCCTCTTTATCTTTCCTTTCTACTGGATTATGACAGGGGCCTTCAAGTCTCAACCCCATACCATTGTCATTCCGCCCCAGTGGTGGCCAACTGAGCCAACCCTGGAAAACTTTGTCAAGTTGACTGTGCAAAACCCAGCCCTGCAATGGTTGTGGAACTCAGTCTTTATTTCCTTAGCTACCATGATTTTGGTCTGTGCGACCTCATCCTTGGCAGGCTATGTTCTGGCCAAGAAACGCTTCTACGGTCAGAAAATTCTTTTCTCTATCTTCATCGCGGCCATGGCCCTGCCTAAGCAGGTAGTCTTGGTGCCGCTGGTACGGATTGTTAATTTCATGGGTATCCACGATACGCTTGCAGCGGTTATTTTGCCACTGGTTGGCTGGCCATTCGGTGTCTTCCTCATGAAGCAATTCTCAGAAAATATCCCGACTGAGCTTTTGGAATCAGCTAAGATTGACGGTTGTGGCGAGCTATCTACCTTTTGGAATGTGGCCTTCCCAATCGTAAAACCTGGCTTTGCGGCCCTGGCAATCTTTACCTTTATCAATTCTTGGAACGACTACTTCATGCAATTGGTGATGTTGACCTCTCGTCAGAACCTGACCATTTCCCTGGGGGTTGCGACCATGCAGGCCGAGATGGCGACCAACTACGGTCTCATCATGGCGGGTGCTGCCATGGCGGCCGTACCGATCGTAACCGTCTTCCTTGTCTTCCAGAAATCATTTACACAGGGGATTACCATGGGTGCTGTGAAAGGCTGATGCTCGTCGAGAATGGCTTTGTCTCGTCGTTAAGTCGTCTTGGTAAACTTTAGTTAAACCTTCGACTTCCTTGCCTAGATGCCAAGCCATTTTCTTAGAGCATCCCGTTGGAGTGTTGATGAAGACTGTTTCAGCTAGGCTAAAAGAAATTTACATTGCCAAATCCCGTTGGGTTGGTTGATCAGTCTTCGTGGGAAATAGTACGAGACTTGGTCGATTTGGTTTGACGAGTGAAAACCTCCACCGTAGCTTTTCACTCACCAAGGCTCTTGACAACGGATGATTTTGATTTTCGCAGAGTATTAAAGCAAATATAGATTAGAGGTTGTATATGATTTACGATCTGATTGAAAATATTGCAACATATAAGGGGCTGGATCCGCATCTGGATTTGGCCATCGATAGTATTTTGAGTGGTGACTTCAAGACACAAGATCCTGGCAGGTACGAGCTGGCTGGGGACAAGGTTTTCTGCTTTGTTCAGGACAATCAGCTAGTGGAGCCAGGGCAGCGTTTTGAATACCATAGAAATTATGCAGATCTGCATTTTCTTCTAGCTGGTCAAGAAATGATTTCCTACGGATATGACGGTCTGGAGGACTTAGAACCTTATCAAGCCCAGTCAGATGTTGGCTTTGTGATGGCATCCAGTCAGCTTGATTTGACCATCAATGATGAGTACTTTGCCTTTTTCCTGCCAGGAGAGTCTCATTTGCCCAACCAAAAAGCGGGTGAAGGAGAACAGGTCCGCAAACTTGTGTACAAAATTTTGATAGAATAGGAGATTTCCATGAAAAAGACAGGTGGTCAGCTATTACAATCTTTATTCGATGTCAATCACCCATTTTGGCAATCGGTGGAAAAGGTCTTCACCATTTTCCTTCTGAATATTTGCTTTGTGGTGACCAGTTTGCCTGTCTTGACCTTTGGAATTGCCCGCCTGGCTCTCTTTGCCAGTCTGGACATCCTTAGAAAGGAAGGAAAAGTGGCTGTTCTTGCGACCTATCCTGTCATGGTGAAGCGGTATTGGAAACAGGGCTTGACCTTGGGTCTGCTGGAAGGTCTCTTGGTGGGAGTCTGCATCCTGAACTTATTCTTGACTTCGGGTGTGACCTCGCTGCCCATACAAATTCTGCGCCTGGTCTGCTTTGCGACCCTCATCTTTAGTCAGTTGATGATTCCTTACCTCTATCGAGTGGCCAGTCAAGTAGAATTGCCCTTGGTTCAGCTGGGCCTGACTGCCCTGATGCAGTCGGCTCGAAACCTTTGGTTGACCTTGGCTATTGTCGTGGTACTTCTGGTCCTAGTCTTTGTAGCTTTCTTCAATGGTCTGACCTTTTTGGTCGTCCTCTCATTGCTGGCTACTTTCGGCTACGCGGGCCTGGTCTATCTCTTCCTTCTTTACTATAAATCCTGAAATCTTGAAATCCTGAAAAACTGATAAATTTGAAAGGAATCTTATGTCTCATTTAGAAAAATACAAAGGAATTATCCCAGCATTTTATGCCTGTTACGGCGAAAATGGAGAAATTGATTCGCAACGTGTCAAAGAACTGACCCGCTATTTTATTGAAAAAGGAGTAAAAGGACTGTATGTCAATGGTTCTTCTGGTGAATGCATTTATCAGAGTGTGGCGGATCGTAAGTTAGTCCTTGAAGCAGTCATGGAAGAGGCGCGTGGTAAATTGACCATTATCAACCATGTGGCCTGCAACAATCTCAAGGACAGTCAAGAATTGGCCCGTCACTCTGAAGAATTGGGTGTTGATGCCATTGCGGCCATTCCGCCGATTTATTTCCGCTTGCCAGAGTACGGCATCGCTGACTACTGGAATGGCATCAGCAGTGCCGCACCAAATACGGACTTCATGATTTACAACATTCCGCAGTTGGCTGGTGTGGCTTTGACGCCAAGCCTCTACAAGGAAATGTTGAAGAATCCACGTGTCATCGGGGTGAAAAATTCATCCATGCCAGTGCAGGATATCGACACCTTTATCAACATTGCTGGTCCAGACTATATTGTCTTCAATGGTCCAGATGAGCAATTCTTGGGCGGTCGTCTCATGGGAGCTGGCGGTGGTATCGGTGGTACTTATGGTTCTATGCCGGAACTCTTCCTGGCCCTAGATGACTTGATTACCAAGAAAGAACTGGAAAAAGCCCGTGAACTCCAGGCTGAAATCAACCGAATTATTACGAAACTCTGCTCCGGTCACGGTCACATGTACGCTGTCATCAAGGAAGTTCTCCGCATCAATGAAGGCCTGAACATCGGCTCCGTTCGGGCCCCCCTATCTTCACTAAATGAGGCAGATTTGGTCATTGCCAAGGAGGCGGCAGACATGATTGTGCAGGCTAAGGCAGTCTTTATCGGCTAATGGAGGTGACCTATGACACGCTATTTAGCAGTAGATATAGGAGGTACCCAGATTAAGTATGGCCTGGTTGACCAGGAAGGGCAGCTCCTAGAGCAACATAAAATGGATACCCAGGCTCACCTGGGAGGGCCACATATCCTTGCGACAGTTAAGGATTTGGTAAGAAAATACAAGGATAATTCTGATATTTCAGGTGTAGCTATTTCTTCAGCAGGAATGGTCGACCATGTTAAAGGGGAAATCTTCTACTCTGGACCGCAAATTCCTAACTACGCCGGAACAAAATTCAAGGCTGAAATCGAGGCAACATTTGGCCTGCCTTGTGAAATAGAAAATGATGTCAACTGTGCAGGTCTAGCAGAAGGAATTTCGGGTTCGGGTCAAGACAATCAAATTTGCCTTTGCCTGACGATTGGCACAGGTATTGGTGGCTGTCTTCTTATCGACAAGGAAATCTACCACGGATCCAGTAATGCAGCCTGTGAAGTAGGCTATCTCCCCTTGTCTGACGGGGCCTTTCAAGATATTGCTTCAACGACAGCTCTAGTTCAGCATGTGGCAGACCTGCATGGGGATAATCCATCCGAATGGGATGGTTATCGGATTTTTCAAGAAGCCCAAAATGGCAACAGCAAGTGTCAAGTGGCTATTCATCAACTAGTGGACAATCTTGGTAAGGGCATTGCAACCATTACTTATGTAGTCAATCCGGAGATTGTCATCCTAGGTGGTGGAATAATGGGGCAGAAAGAATATCTGGAACCCATGATTCAAGAAGCAATAAAACGTCATTTATTACCAAGCTTGGTTGAAAAAACAAGGATTGCATTTGCTAAACATGAAAATGCAGCTGGCATGCTAGGGGCCTTCTATCATTTTGCCCAAAAACAGGGCTTGAAAGTTGGGTGAGTCTATGATTGATACCATGTCCCTGGAGGCTATGCGTACCTATCGTGGTCGTCATGAGCTTCCAGAAGATTTTGATAGTTTTTGGCAGCAGCAACTAGCTGCATTGCCAGAACTGCCAGATTATGATTTGCTTGAAAAGCCAGCTGGTTTGCCTGGTGTGATTTGCTATGAACTCTATTTTACAGGTACCAACGGCTCACGGGTCTTTGCCAAAACTATTTTTCCGAAAGCTGAACAGCCTGTGCCTGTTCTCTTCTATTTCCACGGTTACCAAGGCCAATCACCTGACTGGGCTGAATTGCTCAAGTTTTCGACAGCCGGCTACGGTGTTGTGGCCATGGACGTGCGTGGTCAGGCCGGTTGTTCCCAGGATTTAGGCCAATTTAAGGGCCTGACAGTCAAGGGGCAGGTCATTCGTGGCATGTTGCAGGGACCAGACCATCTTTTCTACAAGGATGTTTACCTGGATGTCTACCAGCTGATTAAGCTAGTGGCTGGCTTTGACTTTGTGGATAAGCACCAGCTGATGAGTTATGGGGCCTCCCAAGGTGGTGCCTTGGCTCTGGTAGCGGCCAGCCTCTATTCAGACCTATCAAAATGCCTGTCTATTTATCCTTTCCTATCGGACTTCAAGCGAGTCTTGGAATTGGGCAATAACAGCGAGGCCTATGATGAGCTCTTCCGTTATTTCAAATACTCGGATCCCTTCCATGAGACGGAGGAGCAGGTATTGCAGACCCTGTCCTACATTGACATTAAAAACTTGGCTCATTTGGTAAAATGCCCTGTGGCCATGGTGACTGGTCTAGAGGACGGAGTTTGTCCACCTTCGACCCAGTTTGCGGCCTATAACCGCTTGGAAGTTGAAAAAGAAATGAAAATCCTTCCAGACTATGGGCACGATGCCCTCAACGTCAAGGTTAATGACTATGCCTTTGATTACTTGGTAGGGACACGATTTTTAGGTGATTAATTTTTCGATACAATGAATGCAGAAACTAGGTCGTGAAAAGCCTGGTTTCTTTTGTTTTCAAGCGTCAGCTTTTATGGTAAAATAGAGGAGATTTTAAGATAAATGAGGTTTAAGACATGTCAAAATTTTTAGTTTTTGGTCACCAAAATCCTGACACAGATGCCATTGCATCATCATACGGCTGGGCTCACTTGGAGCGTGAAGTGTTTGGTCGTGATGCGGAAGCAGTTGCACTTGGAACGCCAAATGAAGAAACAGCCTTTGCGCTTGATTATTTTGGTGTAACAGCACCTCGCGTGGTTGAGTCTGCAAAAGCAGAAGCTGTTAGTCAAGTTATCTTGACTGATCATAATGAATTCCAACAATCAATCGCAGACATCAAGGATGTGGAAGTTGCAGCTGTTATTGACCATCACCGTGTTGCCAACTTTGAAACGGCAAATCCATTGTACATGCGTTTGGAGCCGGTTGGTTCAGCATCTTCAATCGTTTACCGTGCCTTCAAAGAAAATGGTGTGACGCCTCCAAAAGAAGTAGCTGGACTTCTTCTATCAGGTTTGATTTCAGATACCCTCTTGCTCAAATCTCCAACTACTCACGCAACAGATCCACAAGTAGCAGCTGAATTGGCGGAAATTGCTGGTGTAAACTTGGAAGAATACGGCTTGGCACTCTTGAAAGCAGGTACCAATCTTGCTAGCAAGTCAGCAGAAGAATTGATTGACATCGATGCAAAAACATTTGGCTTGAATGGCAATGACGTGCGTGTAGCCCAAGTCAACACAGTGGACATTGCGGAAGTCTTGGAACGTCAAGCAGAAATTGAAGCAGCTATGACAGCAGCATCAGCAGCAAATGGCTACTCTGACTTTGTTTTGATGATTACAGACATCGTTAACTCAAACTCTGAAATCCTTGCGCTTGGTAGCAACATTGACAAGGTGGAGGCGGCCTTTAACTTCAAGTTGGAAGACAACCACGCTTTCCTTGCTGGTGCCGTTTCACGTAAGAAACAAGTGGTACCACAATTGACAGAAGCGTTTAACGCATAAATACCTAGCACCTTCGGGTGCTTTCTTTATTGAAAGGAAAATCATGTCTTATACAGTAAATTTCAAAGAAGTCGAAACGATAGGCTTGGAAACAAGTCCAGTCGCAGAAGTCTTGGCCGGTCTGCGTGCCAACGAAGCCCGCTATTTCTGGAACAAATACAAGCAGGAGTTCGTGGTCTATAGCCCAGAGGAGAAGCCTGAAATCCTGCCCTTCATCGAGAAGGTCTTGGCAGAGCGGGACATGAACTTTCTATATACCCCGCTTAACGTAGCCCAGCTTGAAGTAGATGGCATTCTCTGGTCATTTGTCTTTTATGACAATGGCCTGGCTGTCAATGTCCTCTATACGCTGGAAGAAGGAGGCAAACGAGCGGTCGGTTTCAAATTGTCAGACGGCATTGACATTCCCAAAGAATTTGAAGGCAAATTCAAGTTTGCCCGCCAACGCTCCAAACTAGCTGGGGAAATCCGTGGAACTTACTTTAATGTTAAGGGTGAATATTTATAAGTTAGAATCTCAAGCAGTTGATTTTGCTTGGGATTTTTTATGCTGTTGAGACTGACTCTGTTTTAAATTAGAATTATCTGACAATTATAATCAAAGATTGACATTTACCTGCTTTTCTGTTAAGCTTGTACTATTGAAAAATGAGGTATCATGAAAAATAAAATTCTCCTAGCTGGTCTGACGGCTAGTTTAATCATTCTTTCTTTATCCATTGGCAGTCATGCCGGCTTTTCCTGGCTTGGGCTTTTTCAGGGACAGGATACGTCTAGGATCCTCTTTTGGGAATCGCGTCTTCCCAGAACTCTTGCCATTATCTTAGCCAGTGGGGCCATTTCCCTGTCGGGCTTGCTCATGCAAACCGTGTCACAAAATCCCTACGCAGCCCCCTCGACAACAGGGACGACAGAGGCAGCCCAGCTGGGTATTCTCTTGTCTTTATTTGCCTTTCCCAAGGCCACTCTCTTTCAAAAAATGAGTTTTGCCTTTCTTGCTGCCCTGCTCTTTACAACGGTTTTCATCCAAGTTATCCGGCGCTTGCAGTTCAAGGAAAAGTGGGTTCTGCCCTTGGTAGGGCTGATTTACAGTGGTATTATCGGCTCTTTTGCCCAGATGATTGCCTTTCGGTTTAACCTCATTCAGTCCATGACCGCATGGAGTCAGGGTTCTTTTTCCATGATTCAGCGCAATCAGTACGAATGGCTCTTCTTGTTGGTTTTCGTTTTGATTGCCATTTGGTACTATTCGGATGCCTTTTCGGTCATGGCTCTGGGTGAGGATGCCAGTCGGAATTTGGGTTTGCCTTACCAAGCCTATGAGACCTTGGCTCTAGCCTTGGTGTCTCTGACCTCGGCTGTGACCATGATTACGGTCGGCGCTCTGCCGTTTCTGGGCGTTATCATTCCCAATCTGGTTCGGCAGTACGCAGGCGATTATTTCAAGAAAGTCAAAGGCTTGGTGGTCATCTGGGGCATCCTCTTGGTCTTGGTCTGTGACATCTTGGCACGTTTGGTCATCTGGCCTTACGAGGTCTCAGTTTCTTTGATTTTGGGAGTGGTCGGCACCCTAGCCTTTCTCCTCATTATCTGGCAAGGAGCGCGTGCATGAACCGTATCAAACGCTCAACCTTGCTTCTGATTGGCATTTTGTCGGCCATCGCTGTTTTGGGGACGCTATTTTATCTCCTGCCAGATGGTAGCCTGCCCAATTCTTACATCCTGAACCTACGCTTGAAAAAATTGCTGGTCTATCTGGTGGTGGCTGTCATTGCTAGTTTTTCCACCTTCAGCTTTCAGGCGGTGACGGGCAATCGATTCCTGACCCCGTCTGTGCTGGGACTGGAAAGTTTCTACGTCCTTATGCAGTCTCTTTTCCTATTTTTCTTTTGGAAATGGTCGCAGGGATTGGCACCCAATTCCCTGACCGAATTTTTCATGGTGCTGGGCTTGCAGGCTGGATTTTTCTTGCTCTTGCAACCAGCTATCAAGGCACTTTTGAATAAGGGAATTGGTCTTATTCTTCTCATTTGCATGACCTTGGGAACCTTTTTCCGTAGCACATCCACCTTTCTACAAGTCTTGATGGAGCCCAATGAATACGACAAACTGCAGTCCAAACTCTTTGCCTCCTTGCAGAATGTCAATGAGGGCGTCCTACTTGTGGTGGTGGGATTGGCCATTCTGATTTGTGGTTTGCTCTACCGCAAGGGCAAGGTACTGGATACCTTTTATCTGGGAAAAGACAATGCTCGGCTCTTGGGCGTGGACGTGGAAAAGGAGCAGCAACAGCTTCTCTGGTTGGTTGCTCTGTTAGTTTCAGCCTCCACAGCCTTGGTAGGTCCCTTGTCTTTCTTGGGCTTCATTCTGGCCAATCTCACCTATCAGCTGGTCAATGATTTTCGTCATCGAACTCTCTTTTTAGTTGGCTCTCTGCTCGGCTTTGTTAGCCTTTTACTGGCTCAAACCTTGGTCGAAAGAGTCTTTAACTTCAATATCAGCATTCGGACGGTCATTGAATTGATCGGTGGTATTTTCTTCTTTTATCTCTTGTACAAGGAGCGTAATAAGCTATGATTAAAATGGAAAATATTTCCAAGAAATATGGGACCAATCCAATCTTAGACGAAATTGGTCTTAACATCGAAAAAGCTAAGTTTACCGCCTTCATCGGACCAAATGGCGCAGGCAAATCAACGCTTTTATCGCTGATTAGCCGACTTTTGCCCAAGGAGCAGGGGCTGCTCTATATCAAGGGGCAGGAAATCGAAAGTTGGGACTCGGTTGAATTAGCCAAGGAATTATCCATGCTCAAGCAAAAGGTGGATTATCAAGTCAAATTAACGGTCGAGGAGCTAATTTCCTTCGGTCGCTATCCCTACAGCAAGGGGCGCTTGACAGCTGTCGACTATGAGCATATCAATCAGGCTATTTCCTATATGGAATTGGAGAATTTCCGCCATCGTCCTATTGACCAGTTATCGGGGGGACAGTTGCAGCGGGTCAACATTGCCATGATTTTGGCTCAGGATACGGAGATTATCCTCTTGGACGAGCCACTCAATAATCTGGACATCAAGCAAGGGATTTTGATGATGAAAACCCTCCGTCGTCTGGTGGATGACCTGCACAAGACGGTGGTGGTTGTCATTCACGACATCAATGTGGCTAGCCAATTTGTCGACCAGATGGTCGCCTTTAAAGATGGCAAGGTCTATTCCCAGGGGCAACCCCATGAGGTCATGACGGAGCCTATCCTCAGCTCCCTTTATGATATGGAGCTGACCATCGCCGATATTGACGGCAAGAAAATTTGTCTCTATAAATAGAAAGGAAAAATTATGAAACGCATCACACTCGCATTTTTAGCACTCTTTAGCATCATTGCTCTAGCTGCTTGTTCGTCAGCGGAGCAGGTCAGCACCTCTCAGGACATTACTATTCAAACCTCGACGGGTGAGACAACCGTTCCAAGTAATCCCCAAAAGATTGTGGTTTTGGACTACGGTGTGGCTGACAGCCTGCGTGCCCTTGGCAAGGAAGACACTATCGTCGGGATGCCAAAAGACAGCCTGCCAACCTATTTGAAGGACTTGAAGGATAAAAAAGAGATTACAAACGTTGGTAATCTGCGCGAAGTCAACCTTGAAACGGTTGCGGAGTTGGAACCGGATTTGATTATCCTGTCCAGTCGTACGCAGGACCAGCAGGCAGAGTTTGAGAAAATTGCGCCAGCTATATACTTTGAGAACTCTACTTCTGATTATTTGAACTCTGTCAAGACCAATGCTACTGAATTGGCAAAACTCTTCGGAGACGAGGTAGTCAAAGAAGCTGAAAGCAAGCTGGCTGATATCGACACACTTGTTCAAACGGCTCAAGACAAAAACAAGGACACTCAATTGACCACTCTAACTGTCCTGCTCAATGAAGGCAGTATGGCAGGCATTGCTCCAGACGGCCGTTATTCCTTTATTTATAAGACATTGGGCTTTCAACCAACTGACCTCAAGCTGAAAGAAAACACCCAAGGAAATCAAGGCAGAAGTCACGGTTCCAGCCTGAGCTTAGAGAGTGTCAGCCAGATCAACCCAGACATCATCTTTGTTGTTGACCGCACCCTGGCCATCGGTGGCGACGATACGCAAAATTCGGACATTCTCAACAACGCCCTCATCCAGGATACCAATGCTGGTAAGAACAAGAAAATCATCACGCTGACACCAGACCTCTGGTACCTGTCAGGTGGTGGTCTTGAGTCAACCAAGCTTATGTTTGAAGAAGTAGTTGCTCATCTTGAAAAATAAAATGCTCGACTAGAACATCAAATATAATAGAAAAAACTAGCTTTTCCAGGCTAGTTTTCTTTGTCTTTCTTATCGCTTGGTCCTCTCAACCAGTCGTTCCAATCCGGGAATTTGAAGTTGGGTACTCTGAGAAAATCGTCCGGCTGGACCTTCCTTCTATCGTTCACATAGTTTTCTGTGTTGTTTTTAAAACCAGGAACCTTCAATTCAGGACTAGGAAAATGGAGGGAGAACTGAGGCAATTTGAAATTGGTATGAGGAAGGTTTTGGTAGATGCCTTCCAGCCAGATTTTATAGCGGGTGTCAATTAGTAAGCGGCTCAATTTGTCCAACATCTGGGCCTTTTCATCTGGCAATTCCTTGCGCAGTCGGTCGATTTCCTGCAATTTTTGGAGGGGGTTGACGGTCAAGTCCGCTAGTTTTTCAATACCAGCCTCCATGATGAGCCCGAAGAAGAGGTCGAAAAATTCCTGTAATTCCTCCTCTGTCAGGCTGGCTGTCCAGGTTTTGAGGGTTTGGTCAACCTGCAAGCTATCCTCTGTTAGTGCTGGAGCAGGCTTGAAGTCGTTGCCGTTAATTTCCCAGGAAAAGCTAATATGCTGGAGGAGACCAATGGTATTGCTCTGGACGATTTGAACATGGTCAGGAGTTTCCAGCATCATACCGACCACAGAATTTTGCGGGATAATGGGGTGGATCCGATCAGCAAGCATCAGGTAGCTCGGACTTTCCAGGTGTTTCTTATGGAGTCCAGGAGCATCGTAGGGATAGACCTGTAAAATCCGTTCCTGCAAGTCAGCCGCAAGCTTGCTGCTGGCATAGAGTGCCAGGTTGCCCCCCTTGGAGTGACCAGAGATATAAAACAGTCCTGGCTGGCTCTCTATCAGCCCTTCCAAGTATTCCTTGGCGGACTTTTGGGCAGGAATCTCCTCCATGTAGGTCATGTGGAAATCTTCCTTCCAGCCGATAATGGTATCATCTGTCCCCCGGAAGCAGGTGACAATGGTCTGCCGGTCTAGGCGGTAGCTGATGACCGCAAACTGTTTCTGCAGGTCCAATTCATATTGGTCGACATAGGCAAAGGCCCGTAGATGCTTGAAGCGCTTGGCCTGGGCTAGCAACTGAAACATGGCTAGTCGGCTCTTTGTCACCATAGAAAAAGGTGGGAATTCATCCTGGTATTTAGCTGCGAAATCTTCTGCTAATTGGTCGATTCGGACGCCTTTTTCAGTAAAGTCAGCTGGGACTAGACTGTCGAAGGGCAGATAGGCTAGCTCGGTCAGGGCCAAAATATCTAGCTTATTGAGCGGCCGATCATAAAAACTATCGAATTGACTTTCTTTTAGGTAATCAAGTAGGTTTGCCATAGTAGTCTTAGTATAGCGGATATTGTGGAAAATGACAAATTTGAAAGGTTTCTGGAGCAATTTTACGATATAATAATAGTATAGCCAAGGAGGTCCCTATGCAAAAGATTCTATTGATAGAAGACGATAAGGTCATCAGCCAGCTGGTGGCCAAGAATTTACGAAATTGGAGCTATGAGGTGGAGGAAGTGGCTGACTTTCAGGATATTCTCAGCCAGATTGACCGCTTTCAGCCACACTTGATTCTCCTGGATATCGGTTTGCCCTTTTTCAACGGTTACTATTGGTGCCAGGAAATTCGCAAGACCTCCCGCATTCCGATTATGTTTTTGTCCTCTCATGACCAGCCCATGGACATTGTCATGGCCATTAACATGGGGGCTGATGATTATGTGACCAAGCCCTTTGAGATGACGGTCCTCTTGGCCAAGATACAAGGCCTGCTCCGTCGGACCTATGATTTTGTTGGTGAGCAGAGCCTGCTCTGGTTTGGAGAGATTTCCCTTGACCTCAAGACCATGCAGGTTCAGTACGACCAGAAGGTGGAGGAGTTGACCAAGAACGAATTTCAGATTTTGCGGGTTCTTTTCGAGCATGGTCAGGAAGTGGTCAGCCGGGAGGAACTCATGCGCCAGCTCTGGAATAGCGATATTTTCGTAGATGACAATACCCTGTCTGTCAATATGGCCCGCCTTCGGAAAAAGTTGGATGAACTGGGGCTACCGGGCTTGATTGCTACCAAGAAAGGGGTCGGCTACGGCCTGGTGAAAGCTCATGACTAGAGAAGATTATCGGCTCTTTCTGACCAGCTGGATCCGCCACCGCCTGCCCTATCTCCTGGCCTACCCGGCCCTGGCCCTCTTCATCTACGGCCTCAGTTACCTCTTTGAGCTGGACCGCCCCCTCATCTCCTATGGTCTCTTGCTCCTGAGCCTGGTCTGGCTCTTGGCATTAGGCTGGGACTTGTTGGCGGATGTTTCTCGCTTTGGTAAATACTGGCGTGGTCAGCAGGCGGCATCAGGTAGCCCAGCAGAGCGGTATTTGCAGGAAAAGGTCCAGCAGCTAGAAGCCCAAAACAAGCTCTTGCAGGAGCAGCAACTTCAAGCCAAGACCGAATTGGACGACTACTATACCCTCTGGGCCCACCAGATGAAGATCCCGATCGCTGCCAGTCAGCTCCTGGCCAAGGAAATCGACCAGCCAGACATCCGTTACCAGCTGGAAAACCAACTCTTCAAAATCGAGCAATACACAGGTCTGGTCCTCAATTATCTCCGCCTGCAATCCTTTCATGACGACCTGGTTATTGAGCGGGTGGACCTGGAAGAACTGGTCAAGAACCTGGTCAAAAAATATTCCCTCTTTTTTATACAGGCCAGAACCAAGCTGGATTTGGGAGACCTATCGCGAGTCCTAAAAACAGACAAACGCTGGCTAGGTCTCTTGATTGAACAAGTCCTCTCCAATGCCCTCAAATATTGTGAGAATGGGACCATTTCCATTTTCCTAGACGGTCATGACCTGGTCATTCGAGATACGGGTCTGGGGATTGCGGAGAGTGACCTGCAGCGGATATTTGAGCGTGGTTTTTCAGGTTTTAACGGTCGTAGAACCCAACAGTCTTCGGGCCTTGGGCTTTATCTCTCCAAGAAAATCGCTGCGGAGCTGGGTTATTCCCTCACCCTCAAATCCAAGCTAGGCCAAGGCACTGAAGTCCGGATTGGGATAAAAGAGACAGAACTGGCCTTGGATTAAGTGACAATTTTGTAAGGTAAATGAAAGTTTGGGCTATGGCAGGCCTTGGGTTGAAACTGTAAAATGGGATTATAAAAATAAGAACTTGTATTCACAGTTCGGTAACTGATTTAAGGCTAGTTTGCTACCCCTCATAGCCCTTGATTAGCAAAAACTATCTCTTATCTCAGTGACCGCACTTGTGGATACAGTTTCCAAAGGAGAAGTATCATGGTTCTACTAGACGTGCAACACGTACAAAAGATTTATAGTTCTCGGTTTAAGGCGGGGCAGGTCGAGGCTCTCAAGGATATCCATTTTACGGTGGAGGAGGGCGAATACCTGGCCATCATGGGTGAGTCAGGTTCTGGAAAATCCACTTTGCTCAATATTCTTGCGACCCTGGACAAGCCGACCCGCGGTCATGTCCTGCTCAATGGTGTCAATACAGAAACGATTAAGAGCAAGGAATCCGCAGCCTTTCGCCGTGAGAAATTGGGCTTTGTCTTTCAGGACTTTAACCTCTTGGACACCCTCTCTGTCAAGGACAATGTGCTTTTACCATTGGTTCTATCCCGTTTTCCGCTTGACCAGATGAATAAGCGTTTGATTCAAACCCTCAACAGTCTGGGAATTGCGACCTTGCAGGACAAAATGCCCTACGAGATTTCGGGTGGTCAGCAGCAACGGGTTGCGGTGGCGCGTGCCATCATCACCCAGCCAGAAATCCTCTTGGCGGATGAACCGACTGGAGCCCTCGACTCCAAATCAACAGCAACCCTTCTCGATATCTTTGAAAAAATCAATCAAGAAGGGCAAACCATTTTGATGGTAACCCACTCGACAGCGGCAGCCAGTCGTGCCAAACGGGTCCTCTTTATCAAGGACGGTATCCTCTACAATCAAATCTACCGTGGTGAGCGAACTAGTCAGGAAATGTACCAGCTGATTTCAGATACCTTGACAGTCATGGCGAATCGAGGTGAGTAGTATGTTTGGACTAACTGTTCGATTGGCTCTGACCAATCTCAAAAAGAACCGCAGGCTCTATTTTCCCTATGCCCTGATGACCATCTTGTCCACAGCCATTGCCTATATTTTTGCCTCGCTTGCCTTTCATCCTGATTTAGGTCAGGTCAAGGGGGCCAATGGGGTGATTCAAGTGCTGGGCTTTGGTATGATTGTAGTCATGTTGGCCGTTGCCATCATGGTCTTCTATGCCAATAGTTTTGTTATGAAGCAGCGGTCAAAAGAGTTTGGAGTTTATAGCGTTCTAGGCTTGGAAAAAAAACACCTTCTCTTGATGACTTTTCTAGAAAATCTAGTTTTCGCAGCTAGCACTATTTTGACAGGAACCTTGTTGGGATTAGCTCTGGATAAACTCTTCTATGCCCTCTTGCTGAAAGCCATGCAGATGCCTGTGGTCTTGGCTTCAACCTTCCAGTTGAAAAGTCTAGTCACTGTACTTATCTATCTCTTTGGGATTTTTGCCTTGGTCAGCCTCTTTAATATTGGGAAGTTGGGCTTGACCGACTCGCTCAAACTAGTTCAGGGCAAGAAGCGTGGGGACAAGCCAACAGGCTTCCTCTGGCTACAAACCCTCTTAGCCCTTATCTTATTGGGTGCGGGCTATGCTATTGCCCAACTAGTGACCAGTCCGCTGAAAGCTATTCCAAGTTTCTTTGGAGCAACCTTACTGGTTATCCTTGGGACTTACTTGCTTTTCCAATCAGGTGTCATCAGTCTCTTAAACTGGCTAAAACAGCGTCAGACCTATTATTATAAGCCAGATAATTTCATTTCTGTATCTAACTTGATTTTCCGTATGCGGAAAAATGCTCTGGGCCTTGCAACCATTACTATCCTCTCTAGCATGTTTTTGGTGACCATGGTTGGAGGACTCAATATTTACATCGGTGGCAAGGATTATATTGCCAATCAGAATCCCAATGATTTTTCGATTGATTTTGGTTTGAAGCCAACGACGTCAAAAACACAGGTGGAAGAATGGGGAGACGCACTCTTAGAACAGACAGAAATTCCTGTAGAGAGTAAGGTGGTCTATCCCTACCAAGAAGCCTCTTTTACTGAGGTTACAAACCGGCACGTAAGATTTTTTACGGTTGAAGATGTAGCTAGCGTAGATTTCTCTGACCTGGGTGTTGGTTTTTTCCTTGATCAAGCTAGCTATGAAAAGATGACTGGAGAAGCGCTCCAGCTGGCAAGCGACCAAGTAGCCATTTATAGTAAGGGAGTCCAGTATCAAGCTGGTCAAACCCTCACCTTTGATGAAAAGGAGATGGAAGTTGTCCAAGTCTTGCCCAAAAATGTGACCTTGGGTCATCTGCCGGACCATATGTCTTTCAATGTCAGTCAGTACTTAGTCGTTGTGGTTCAAGATTTGACGATATTTGAAAATCAAGCTGAAAATCGCTATTATATGGGCTTTGAAAGCAGTCTATCAGAAGAAGAACAAGTAAGTAGCCAGGAGATCTTCTTATCCGGTACTTTTGAAAGCGAACTGTGGACTTCCAATATTTTGCCAGATGGTACTAACACGGTTAGTCTCGCCTACCGTGCCTATGCGATGCGTAGTTTCTTCAGTTTTGCAGGCTCACTTTTCTTCATCGGCCTCTTGCTATCACTCATCTTTTTGATGGCGGTGGTGCTGGTGATTTACTTCAAACAGATTTCAGAAGGCTATGAAGACAGGGATCGCTTTGTCATCATGACCAAGGTTGGTCTGGATGAGGACCAGACCAGACAGTCCGTTCGCAAGCAATTGCTGACAGTTTTCTTCCTGCCTATCCTACTCGCCTTTGTTCACCTAGCCTTTGCCTACAAGATGCTCTCGTCTATCTTGTTGTCTATCGGTGTTGTCAATGCAGGGCTTATGTTGCAGGTGACAGTGGCTATCTGTGGCGGTTATTTTTTAATTTACTTGATGGTTTATGCGATCACAACCCGATCTTATAAACAGATTATTTCCTAAAACTTGGGGCAACCCAAGTTTTTTATTATGGCTTCGAGCCAGTTTTTCTCGTAGAGAAAAACAAGAAAACCACCAGCTATGCTGGTGGCTGACAAGGCTTTGAGCTTCCATTTCTTTTTCCTGATATAATCTAATTGTTCAGGTTAGATAAAGGAGGAAAAAGAAATGGCTAAAACCAGTTACAGTTTATCACATACCAAATGGATGTGCAAATATCACATAGTCTTCACACCTAAGTACCGGAGAAAATCCATTTACTACAAAATTAGACAGGACTTAATTGATATTTTCCGTCATCTATGTCAATACAAAGGCGTGGAAATCATTGAGGGACACATGATGCCAGACCATGTTCATATGCTTGTCTTGATACCTCCGAAACTTTCGATTTCCGATTTTATGGGATATTTGAAAAGCAAAAGTGCTCTAATGATATTTGATAAACACGCTAATTTAAAATATAAGTATGGAAATCGAAAGTTTTGGGCCAGAGGCTACTATGTTAGTACCGTTGGGCTGAACGAAAAGACAGTTGCGAAATACATTCGTGAGCAGGAGAAAAATGACATTGCACTTGATAAATTGAGTGTCAAAGAGTATGAAGATCCATTTTCAGATGGCAGTTTTAGAACAAGATAAAAGCCCGTTGTTACGGGCATTAGTCAAGTAATTATAGCACTAACCTGAACGAAGTTCAGCGAACGTCTTTAGACGTCGCTGGAGAGAAACGGCTTATAGCCGGTGTACAAGCCACCCGTTTTCACGGGTGGTTATGACTTTTTGAATAGTTTTCGCTATTTTGCTTTACAAACTAGTCGTCTTGTGTTAAACTATAGATACAAGACTAATAGGTAAAACAAACTAGTGATAGAGGACAAAGAAAATCACTTTTATTTTTACAAGACTAGTGTGCATTACAAACTAGATAGGAGATTAAAGATGAAATTGGACAAGATGAGACGAGAAGATTGGGAACTAGCAGGCATCACGCTTGTGACGGCCATAATAACTGGCTGGGCCTTGGATTCTATTTTGATCTTAGGCATCCTGTTAGCATCAGGCCTATTGTTTGGATTTTTTACAGATGATGAGGAGGGCTTATGAAAGAAACCCAAATGCTCAAAGGTGTCCTAGATGGCTGTGTCTTACAAATTATCAGTCAGAAGGAGATTTATGGTTATGAGCTGGTTCAAGAATTGAGAAATCAGGGCTTTGAAAACATGGTCGGAGGGACAGTCTATCCCCTCCTTCAGAAGTTAGAAAAAAATGACCTGATTTTTAGTCAGAACAAGCCCTCGCCAGATGGACCCGACAGGAAGTATTTTTATTTGACAGACCAAGGGCAGAGCTACGTAAACGATTTCTGGGTCCAATGGGGAGAACTCGTCGAAAAAGTGGAGAAAGTGAAGGGAGAAGTAAGATGAGCAAACAAATGGAATACCGCAAGCAGATTGAAGTGATTGAAAGCCAGCTGACCAAGGAAAACAAGGAATACATGGGCCGTATCAATGGCTACATGATGATTGCCTCAGTTTTTCACAAACAAGAAGAAGCAGTGACTGCCCAGCTTTTATCTATTTACCAAGATGTCCTTGAAGCTCAAGAAGCCGGGCTTTCGGCGGAGGATTTTCTGGGCAAAGACAGCAAGCAGATGGCTGATGATTTGTTGAACTATTTGCCTCCGATTGGAGTCAAGGAAGTTGGACGCCTGGCAGGGCTTGTCTGGCTGGTCTATGTCGGCAGTCGATTTCTCATGGAATTTGCAGGATCAGGCACAGTCCAATTTAATTGGTTAGCACTGGTGTGTGATAGTTTGCTGGCCTTTCTACTGCCGGCTGGCATCATGCTCTTGTTACGGAATTTGATTTACCAAACTTCTAAACTGAAAATTTGGGCGACCTATATTGGTTTTCCACTGGTCTATGTAGCAATTTTGGCCGGTCGTTTCATCCTATTGCCGGATGGTACAGACATCTCTTTGACTGGTTGGACAAGCCTGATTCCAGTCATCCTCATCGGTCTCGCTCTGCTATGTTACCGTAAGGAAAAGCTGGTCAGCCATGTCTTTCTGCCGACCTATGGACTCATGCTTGCTGGTGGAATTCTCAATCTGGTTATGATGGTGCCAACTTGGTTAAATCTGGTCTTGGTCATTCTGCCAGCGGTGGTTTTCTGGATTGGCTCTATGGTCTTGCTGGTGAGAAAACCGAAAGTGGTCAAGTAATTTTTTGGTATAATGAGATGAACTATGAAATAATTAACTAAGATGTTCGGAGGATGAGGTGATATATTCCAGAGGAGAAAGACTAGAAGTCAAACGACATGTTGGTTAAAAACATTTGACAATTGAATGAGGGGATGCTATACTTAAGCTAATGATAAGTAAGTTCCATTGGAACACAAAAAGCCCCTGACAGATTCCACAATGTCAGGGGTTTTCTTTTGGCTCCTAGCTAGTTCTAGCTAGCGCCCTAGGGTTATTTGTTGCGTGAGTTGAGCCAATACTCAAACAATGCTGTTAGGATAGATTCCAGCAAAGGTGCAACAAACACGATGATAAATAAGTCCATTAGACCACTTCACCCCCTCTCTATCCCAAAGGGGCAAGGAGAGATACCAGAAATCTGTCCAGCCTATCAGAGGCTCAAAAAGTCTTTGGATATATTCTATTTTCCTGATAAACCAACAAGATTGTATTTTCAACGGTTGGATAGATACAAATCACTGTAACTTCACATAAAGGTGAACAAATTACAAAATTAACTCAATACAAGGTGCTAGAAACCTTATTAAATCAACGTTTATAGACAACAAAGGAGAAAACCATGACATTTGAAGAGATTTTACCCGGCCTCAAGGCCAAGAAAAAGTACGTCCGCACAGGTTGGGGTGGGGCGGAGAACTACGTCCAGCTCTTTGACACCATCGAGGTCAACGGCCAAAAGCTAGAAGCGACGCCCTATTTCCTCATCAACGTGACTGGCGAGGGCGAAGGCTACTCCATGTGGAGCCCGACCCCTTGCGATGTCCTTGCGACCGACTGGGTGGAAGTCCATGACTAAGACGGCCCTCATCACCGGCGTTTCCAGCGGCATTGGTCTAGCACAGGCAAAGATTTTTTTGGAAAATGGCTGGCGTATCTTCGGGATTGACCAGGCCAGCAAGCCTGATTTGGCAGGCGATTTCCACTTTCTACAGTTAGACCTGACAGGCGATTTATCGCCTGTATTTTCATGGTGCCAGACAGTTGATGTCCTCTGTAACACCGCAGGCATACTAGACGATTACCGTCCCCACCTCGATATTTCGGAGGACGAATTAGCTAGCATCTTCGCGGTCAATTTTTTTGCGGTGACAAGACTAACTCGCCCCTATCTGCAACAAATGGTGGACAGACAGTCTGGCATCATTATCAATATGTGCTCTATTGCCTCCAGTCTAGCAGGTGGAGGAGGCTCAGCCTACACCGCTTCCAAGCACGCTCTAGCAGGCTTCACCAAGCAATTAGCCTTGGATTACGCCAAGGACCATATCCAAGTGTTTGGTATTGCCCCAGGTGCCGTTCAGACAGGCATGACCAAGAAGGACTTTGAACCTGGTGGCCTGGCGGACTGGGTGGCAGACCAGACCCCTATCGGACGCTGGAGTCAGCCCAGCGAAATCGCAGAGCTGACATTTATGCTGGCTTCTGGCAAACTAGCATCCATGCAGGGACAGATTATCACCATTGACGGTGGTTGGAGTTTGAAATGATGAAAAATGTTTTACTAGGCTTGGTCAAGACCATGCTTGTTCCCATAGTCTTGTTGCTAATTACAAAATTTTGGTGGGGCTGGCCCGGTGCCTTGGTTTATTCGCTCATTTTGAATGCCTATCTGATGTCATTTTATCTGTTTGAAGTGCCAAAGCAGCATTTGAAAAAAAGGTTGGCATTTATCCGATCGGCGCTCTGGTGTCAGTTGATTTTCTTGGCTTTCTTCCTCACCATTGGTCTGCCCAATCGACATGGTCAGACCAGTGAGAGTTTTTAGCAAATGACCCATCCTGTCAAATTTCTAATCGTCGGCTTGGCAGTAGCCAGCGTCATCTGTCTGTTCCTATGGAAGAAAAAGGAAGAGGGTCAGTCATGAAATGTGTAGCCTTGGTATTTGAAGATTTTGAAACCTTGGATTTATTTGGTCCGGTGGAATTGTTGGCTGGTATTCCAGCTATTGACTTTTCCTATCAGTCTCTAGCTGGTGGGCTAGTCCGCCATCGTCAGGAAGTGGAATTGTTGACTCAGCCTCTTGATTTGACTAGTCCTATTGACGTTTTGCTCCTACCGGGTGGTCGGGGAACCCGTACCTTGGTTGAAAATGAAGCCTTCTTGACCAGGTTAGGACAACTGGCTTAGCAGGCATCATGTGTTTTGTCTGTTTGTACTGGCAGCGTCCTCTTAGCAAAAGTGGGTCTGCTTGATACTAAGGAGGCGACCAGCAATAAACTTGCTTTTGGCTGGGTGACCAGTCAAGGTCCAGCGGTCAACTGGAAGAGACAGGCACGCTGGGTTCGTGAAGGGAAGTATTACACTTCTTCAGGTGTCTCCGCGGGCATGGATATGGCGCTCGGTTTTGTGCGGGACCAATTTGGTCAGGAACTGGCTGAGCAGATTGCCCGACAGGCAGAATATCATTGGCAGGATGACCCAGACAGGGATGATTTTGCTCCTGCCGGGTAATTTGGAAACAAGCAGCTTGGCCGTTGAACTCAGTCTTGAGAAGGTAGAGATTTGTTTGGGATGAACTGGTTGCTGCGTAGAGGGCAGATTATCAACAGTTAGAGTTTTGAAATAGGAGAATTTTATGATAGAAACACCACGTTTATTGCTCCGTCCTTGGACGGTGGATGATGCGGAGAACCTCTTTGCTCTGGCCTCGCATCCTGAAATCGGACTGCGTGCAGGGTGGCCAGCCCACCAATCCTTAGAAGAAAGTCGAAACGTTATCGAGACGGTCTTTACCCAACCAGAAACCTATGCTCTTGTAGATAAGATTACTGGAAAGCCTGTCGGTGCTATTAGCTTAATGATTGGCGGTGCTAGTAAATTGACGACTTCGGATAAGGAAGCGGAGCTGGGCTACTGGCTAGGACGTGATTATTGGGGACAAGGTTTGGTTCCAGAGGCAATCCGAAAACTGCTCTGCCATGCCTTTGAAACCCTAAAATTAGAAACTGTCTGGTGTGGCTATTTTGAGGGCAATGAGCAATCCAGGCGTGCCCAGGAGAAGTGTGGTTTTACCTATCATCACAAGCTGGAGAATGTTGAGTGTTCGCTGATTGGTGAGGTTCGGACGGAGCATGTGACCCGTCTGACCAGAGCTAGTTGGCTAGAAAGTAAGGAGGAATGATGATTCCAATACAATTATGGCAAGAATATTTGACCGTCAATCCGCAGGCGGGCCCTGAGCCAGAGGCTTGGGCTTTTGGTGCAGTACCAGATGAATTAGCTGACCTAGTGGCGCGTGGAATCAAGACGGCAACCAGCTCTGCTTACCCACTTTACGAACTAGAAGGGGAAGAAATTCCACAGATTGGTGGTTACGACATCATTCTTGATAGCCAAGGTAATTCCGTTTGCATTATCGAAACGACCAAGGTTTATGTTACCCCTTTTTCGCAAGTGACGGAAGAACATGCTTTTAAAGAAGGCGAGGGTAATCGTAGTCTGTCCTATTGGCGTCAGGTTCATGAGGAACTCTTCACCATTTGGCTGGAAGAGGGAGGTCTGACCTTCTCTGAAGATATGCTGGTGGTCTGCGAAGAATTTGAATTAGTCTATCCAAAATAGAGAATATTTCCGAGTTTGTAGACAAAGTCTCTTTTCGGACTTTCCTGAGGTGATGTCGGACGGTAGTAAACTTTCTAGTTTCTGGGTTTACTCCTCAAACAGTCTCCCAGACTGTTTGAGCTACCTACGGAATTCCATACCTAGTCATTGAGCCTAAGGTCTCAATGACTCCGAACGCTAGAAACGACAACGTTTCTAGCGTTTTCATCATAGCAGAAAGTCCCGACTTAGGGCTCACTCCGCTCGCAAAATAAACTTAATTTTTATTTTTTCATAGCAGAGCTACTCAGTTTATTTATCCAGAGTTTAGTTTGTCTACGTTCTGTATTTCCTTGTATTTTTTTGTTGATTTGATATAATAAATATAAATAAAAGATTCACAAGGAGGTCTTTATGGACAAAGAAAAAGTGCTTGGTTTGTTGGACCAGTTGAAACCCATACTGGCTGGGGCAGAGTCAATCGGTACTGAAACGGCAAAACAGCTGACTGCAACCCTTGACCAGACTCGGGCTGAAGTAGTGCAGAGCGAGGGGTTGGCTCTGGGAATATGTTTGCAGGGCTTGGTTCAAGCTGTTTCCAATGCTAGTCTACCGGGAACAGAACTGCGTTTCACAGACGAGGAAAAACCTGTCTGGGAAGAACTAAAAAGCTTGACAGATAAGGAACGGACAGATATTTTTCGAGGTATCCACTTGTTTTAATTGTCGGCCAGGAGGATGACCAGATGAAGCGATTATTGATGATGATAGTTATATTTTTGTCCGTCTTTGGTGTGTTTTTCGGACTGCTCGATTTACCAGATAATTGGTTCACTATGTTACTAGCAGTTTTTAGTGCCACTTTGTTATCCGAACTGGACTATAGAAAATGGCTCCATAAATTCTAAAGAGGTTTCGACCTCTTTTTCTTTATCCAATGCAGACTTGATTTTTGCTCTGCCATTTTCCAAAACAATCAAAATTTGCTATAATGGTAGCAGTATCTATGAAAAGAGAGTAAATCATGAGCAATAATTATGCAATTATCCTAGCGGCGGGCAAGGGAACCCGTATGAAGTCAGACCTGCCAAAAGTTCTCCATAAGGTGGCAGGCATCACCATGTTGGAGCATGTCAAGCGAGCTGTGGATGCTGTCAATCCTGCCAAGACCGTGACAATTGTGGGTCACAAGGCAGAATTGGTCCAAGCGGTCCTTGAAGGTCAGTCCGAGTTTGCCCTGCAATCAGAGCAGTTGGGAACAGGCCATGCAGTCATGATGGCGGAGCCAGCTCTAGCAGGTCTTGAGGGCCAGACTTTGGTTATCGCAGGTGACACACCTTTGATTACGGGTGAGAGCTTGAAAAATCTGATTAACTTCCACATCAGTCATAAGAACGTGGCGACGATTTTGACTGCTCAGGCGGACAATCCTTTTGGCTACGGCCGCATTATCCGTAACGCTGACGGCGAAGTTCTGAAAATCGTTGAGCAAAAGGATGCCAGCGATTTCGAACAACAGGTCAAGGAAATCAATACAGGTACCTATCTCTTTGACAACAAGCGTCTCTTCGAGGCTCTCAAGGATATCAACACGGACAATGCCCAAGGGGAATACTATTTGACCGATGTTATTTCTATTTTCCGTCAGGCTGGTGAGAAGGTCGGGGCCTATATCCTCCGTGATTTTGATGAGAGTTTGGGGGTCAATGACCGTATTGCTCTTGCGACGGCGGAAGCTGTTATGCGCAAGCGGATCAATGAAAAACACATGATCAACGGCGTAACCTTTATCAATCCAGATGCGACTTACATTGACATTGACGTAGAAATCGGTGCGGAGGCAGTCATCGAGGCCAATGTTGTCCTCAAGGGCGCAACGACCATCGGTGAGCGGACAGTTTTGACCAACGGCACCCGAGTTCGTGATTCCAAGATTGCAGCGGATGTGGTTATTACAAACTCCGATATTGAAGAATCTGTCATTGAAACAGGCGTGACAGTGGGGCCATTCGCCCATATCCGTCCTCAGTCCATTCTTGGTAAAGATGCCCACGTCGGCAACTTTGTTGAAGTTAAAGCTACGACAATCGGTGAACAGTCCAAGATTGGTCATCTGACTTATCTCGGTAATGCAACCATCGGAAAAGATGTCAACGTCGGTGCTGGTACGATTACAGCCAATTACGACGGGCAACACAAGTACCAGACAGTGATTGGTGATGGTGTATTTGTCGGCTCAAACTCAACCATCATTGCACCGGTAACTGTTGGCGATAATGCCCTCCTAGCAGCAGGTTCAACCATTACCAAAGATGTTCCGACGGATTCGATTGGAATCGGTCGCGGTCGCCAGGAAAATAAAGAAGGCTCTGCCAAACGTTTTCCTTTCCACCCTAGTCAAAAGTAGGAGTTTTTCATGAACTTTGAAGAAAAAACTATTGAGCGGACAGAGATTTTTAAGGGCAAAATTTTTGACGTCGTTGTCGATGATGTTGCCCTGCCAAATGGCGGAACCAGCAAGCGTGAGCTGGTTTTCCACAAGGGAGCAGTCTGTGTGCTAGCTCTGACAACGGAAAGTAAGATTATCTTGGTCAAGCAGTATCGCAAGGCCATTGAACGCGCTATTTATGAAATCCCCGCTGGCAAGCTGGAACTGGGTGAAGAATTTACACAAGAAGATGCAGCCCTGCGAGAATTGGAAGAGGAAACCGGCTATCGGACAGACAAGCTGACCCTCTTGGCAGACTTCTATTCTGCTATTGGTTTTTGTAACGAGCGCATCTATCTTTATCTGGCTGAAAATCTGGTCAAGGTAGAAAATCCCCGTCCCATGGATGAGGACGAGGTCATCGAGCTCTATGAAGTGACCTTAGATCAGGCCCTGGACTTGGTGGCAAGTGGTGACATTTGCGACGCCAAGACCATCATGGCCATTCAATATGCACAACTAATGAGAAAGTAGGTCTAAACATGGGCAAGTCCCTGTTGACAGATGAAATACTAAAACGATTTAAGAAGGGTCAGAAACTGGAAGATACCAGTCAGTTTGGCCATTATAATCCGGATAAGGAAGTCTATTTGGAACCAGATGATTTTCAGGACTATCTGGACGAGGAAGGATACGAGGGCTATGTAGAAGGGCATACCATCCGCATCCCTGTCCAACCCTCGGTTGTTAAAAGTAGACGGATTGAGACCAATAAGCGCGAAGCCTTTCGCAGCAAGGTCAATACAATCTTGTTTTGGGTAGTGATTCTTGTTCTTCTGTTTATCGTAGCGGTTATTTTTTGGTAGGAGAGATTATGAAATTTGGAATTATCGCAGCCATGCCCCAGGAACTCAAGGTTTTGGTGGACTATTTGCAGGAGCCAGTCGAGACAGAAGTGCTTGGCAGAACCTATTATCAAGGCAAACTTGGCCAGCATGAGGTAGTTTTGGTCCAGTCAGGCATCGGTAAGGTCATGTCAGCCATGTCGGTGGCCATTTTGGTGGACCGCTTTGAGGTTGATGCCATTGTCAATACAGGATCGGCTGGTGCAGTGGCAGAGGGCATTTCAATCGGTGATGTGGTAGTGGCTGACATGCTAGCCTACCATGACGTGGATTTGACAGCCTTCGGCTATGCCTATGGGCAAATGTCAGGGCAGGAACTGTATTTCCCGGGTGACCAGGCCTTACTTGAGAAGGTGACAGCCGTTTTGGCAGAGCAGGAAATCGACAGTCATGTGGGTCTAATCGCAACAGGAGACAGTTTTATTGCAGGTGCTGACAAGATTGCGGCCATCAAAGGACATTTTCCACAGGTCCTTGCTGTTGAAATGGAAGGAGCCGCCATTGCCCAGGCAGCAGTCAATCTGAGCAAGCCTTTCTTGGTCATTCGTGCCATGAGCGACACGGCTCAAGGCGATGCTAATATTACCTTTGATGAATTTATCATCCAGGCAGGCGAACGTTCTGCCAAGACATTGATTGCCTTTTTGGAGAAAGATTAAAACCCAGTCGTCGACTGGGTTTTGGTCTATTCTGTCGGGAAGGTGTAGTCTTTCAGGATTTCGATGCTTTCGATTTTCACATCTGTTTTGGGTTTGTCGTTTTCGCCGGTTTCTACAGCGGCGATTTTATCCACAACGTCCATGCCTTCGGTAACTTGACCAAAGACGGTGTGCTTGGTATCCAGGTTTGGATTGCCCCCGTTTTTGTAGGCTTGTAGGATTTTTTCAGGATAGCCTGCGCCAGCCAATTGACCGGACATATCGGTTGTGTTTTGGTTGATGAAGAACTGGCTGCCGTTTGTCCCCGCGCCAGCATTGGCCATGGAAAGAGAGCCACGGATATTGTAGAGGAAGGCAGAAATTTCATCCTTGAAACCATAGCCGGCATCCTTGGTCGTCCCCTTGCCAGCCCAAATGGACTCGCCACCGGTACCATTGCCCAGGGGATCTCCGCCTTGAATCATAAAGTCCTTGATAACCCTGTGGAAAATCGTACCATCGTAGTAGCCTTCTTTGGCGTGGGTCAGGAAGTTTTCCACCGTCATAGGGGCCAATTCAGGGAAGAGCTTGATGGTGATGTCTCCCTCGGTTGTTTTTATCTTGACCAGGGCCTCATTGTCAGCAACCTCTGGGCTCAACTGTGGAAAAACGGCGTCAGGATTGTTGACAGCGTAGGCCAGGTCTTTTTTGAATTTGCTGGATGCTGTTGAGTCAGAAGTTGTTTGCAGGGTAGAGCTTGAATTAGCCTCTTCAGTGCTGCTTGGTGTCGTTGTTGAGTTGGCGCAGGCTGTCAGTAGGAGGCTGCTAGCAAGGCCTAGAAAAAGTAGTTTTTTCATTTGTGTCATCACTTTCATTTCAAAATTATGCTTCATTTTATCATGATTTTAGTCAATATTCAATTTCCTGGCCATTCAAAATATGATATACTATTCTTATAAATGTAAAAGGAGTATCTACTATGTTTGACAATCTTTTAGGTCCAGGTGGAAGTGTGGATGTAATTATGCTATTCATTTATGCAGTTGCCACCATTATTTTGGGGATTGTTGTCTATCAAATCGTCCGAAATTTTTTGGAATGGCATCGCAATAACCAGTCTCCGGTGGAAATTCGGCAGGCCAAGCTAGTGTCCAAGCGCACTCATGTCTTTGGCAATGAAATGGCTAGGACCAATTACTATGTAACCTTTGAATGGCAGAAGGAGCGCAGGGAATTTCGTGTCAAGCCTGAGGAATATGCCCTACTTGCTGAAGGTGACCAGGGAGAATTGACCTTCCAAGGCAGCCGCTTGCTCCAGTTTAAAAGACAAGATTAGACCAAGGTCCTGCAGTCATCTTCTGGCTAGCAGGAATTTTATTTGATTAAAAATAACTAAAAATTTACAAATGATTTTAAGTTAATATTGGAATAAATATCGATAAAAAGTTGATTATTTCAATATTTATGAATTGACTTTAATTATCCGAAATTCGTTTATTTTTGAAATTTACTACAAAAATTGTATAATAAAAATTGCCGTTTTGCATAATAAAGAAGTTGCAGAGTGTTTATTTATCGATGTGAGGATGTTAAAATGATACAAGCGCTAGAAATCAATCTAGTAACGAATGGAAATGGGGTGGAAGCGGTCCAGTTTTACCAAGATGCCCTGCAGGCTGAGGTCTGTAATCTGAAGAAATGGGCAGACTTTGTCCATCCTTGTCCCAAGGAGCACGAACATTTGCTCTTGAGCGCTGAATTAGTGGTCGGAGAGCATCGACTGATGATTTCGGATGAAAATCCTGCCTTTGAATACCGACAGGGCTACAATGTTTCGGCCTCTATTGTGGTGGATACGGCGGACAATGCTAGACGTATTTACGAGAAATTGAGCCGGGATGCACGGAAGATTATTGCTGAATACCAGGAAATACCTTGGGCTCCTGCCTATGCCAACCTTGAGGACCAATTTGGTATCTGCTGGCAGATTATGGTTGGTGCATAACAGTCTGCAGTTCTTCTTCTTGTTCTATGCCCATAAATAGGCTATAATTGAGTAGAAGTTTAAGTTTGGCGAGGAAGAGAACATGTCATTTGAGAAACGCATTGAGGAAATGTATAAAGACCATGAGGTCAAGCCTTATATTTCTCATGAACGCGATTTGGGTCAATGGTTGCTAGAACCCAAGCCGGTTCCCAAGCGCAATATGGTCCGTCTGGAAGAGGGAATTTTGCCGGGCGATATTATCTTGCTCTGGCGCATTAGTCTAGGTTCTTTTGAAACGACGACGCCCTATTCCAAGTATTTTGAGTACAGCTATGGGATTGACGGTCCTGCCCATATGGAACAACTGATTGCGGATGGCTATGCCCGCGTCGAAACAGCATTTGAGTCGCTGGATCACATTACTTCAACGGCCAAGAAAAATATTCTCAAGGCGGAAGGTGTGACAGGTTTGTCGAAAATGAAGGCGGCAGAAGTTGATCAAGCCCTCAAAGACCATTTGACTGAGGAGCAATTGGCACCTTACTTCAAGGTACGTGGCTACGCCTTGACCGAAAAAGGCCAGGCAGCACTGGACAATCACCCAGAAGTCATTGCCAAGCACCCGATGAAGAAGATGTATAAATCGTAAGGAATGGACTGCTCTATTTAAAACAAAAGGCTATAAACATTTCACGGACTTTAGGGGTAAATAACAATGAGCAAACTATTTAAAAATAAGAATTTCTATTTAGTATTATCTCTTCTAGTTTTGGTTGCTTTGTATTTTAGCAATCTTGATTCAAGATGGTTCTTTCTAGCTTATTTTGTTTATCTTATTCCTTATTGTTTGTTGGATTTATTTGATTATTTGAAAAGAAAGAAAAAGAAATAATTAGACTTTGTCAGCTCAATGGACTGGCTCAGCTGGTCTATTTTATTTTTTCTTGACAGAAAACGCTGTCAATGATATCCTAGTAATAAATGTTGAAACGTTTCAAAAAATCTTTTGGAAAGGAGCCGATTGTGGAAGAACAAAAATCAATTACTATGAAAGATGTTGCGCGGTTTGCCGGTGTTAGCGTTGGGACAGTTTCAAGGGTTATCAACAAGGAGTCTGGTATCAAGGAAAGCACGCTTGAAAAAGTCAATGCTGCCATTAAGGAATTGAATTACATTCCAGATGTTTATGCTCGTGGCATGAAGAAGAACAAAACCGAAACCATCGCCTTGATTATTCCGTCAGTTTGGCATCCATTTTTTGGAGAGTTTGCCTACCATGTCGAAGTGGAGCTGAGTAAGAAAAATTACAAGTTGCTCCTTTGCAATATTTCTGGTCCAAAAAGGGAACTGGATTATCTGACTATGCTGCAACAAAATAAGGTGGACGGCATTATCGCCATCACCTATAGCCCGATTGACGATTATCTATCGTCCAATATCCCCTTTGTCAGTATCGACCGCACCTATGAAAATAAGGCCATCCCTTGTGTCAGCTCGGACAACCAAGCTGGTGCGGAGCTGGCAGCGGATACCTTGATAGCAAAAGGTGGCAGCCATTTTGCCTTTATCGGTGGGCACAATAAAACCATCAATGAAACCAAGAAGCGCAGAATATATTTCGAAAAACGGATTTTAGAGGCAGGTTTTCCTTGCCATGTTCTCGATTTGGAAGAACCCTATGATGATTTTGTCGGGCAAGTTGAAGCCTTTTTGCTTAAAAATCCACAGGTTGACGCCATTTTCACCATCAATGATTTTGTAGCCTTGGAAACGGTAGAAGTTTTGGAGAAACTGGGTAAACGAATTCCAGAAGATGTCCAAGTCATTGGCTATGATGGTATCCAAATCGCACGAGATCGTCCGATGTTCCTATCGACCATTCGTCAGCCGTTAGAAAGAATGGCTCAAGAAGCAGTGGCTTGTTTGATTGAAATCATTGATAAAAAAGGACAACCCCAACAAATCACCCTGCCAATTTCCTATATTGAAGGTAAAACGACAAAAAATTTTTAAAAAAGCAGTTGACAGAAAACGGTTACAATGTTAGAATAAAATCATCAATAAATAGTTGGTTTTATTTTTACAAGAAAAATGAAACGTTTCAAAAAAACTTGGAATTGACTGTTAAATGGATTGATGCCCAATACAAACTAATCCAGTTTGTTCAAAACAACTGGGGTACCTATGGTGATGAAACCCAACAAAACATCTTCGAATACGATGCAGCGACAGATAGCTTGAAACACTTGCCGTTGAACGGTACAGCTCCAGGCGAATTGCGTCAGAAGACAGAAGTTGGTGGACCGCTTGCTATTCTTGATGAGTACTACGGAACTGTGACAACTATGCCAGACGATGCCAAATGGCGTTTGGATTTGATGCACGAAACCTATCTTGACTTTGTGGCCAACGATGACATCTACCCTCGTGTCTTCATGGAACAAGAAGATTTGGACAAGATTGCCCAAGTTGAAGCAGATATGAACGACTTCATCTACCGTAAACGTGCAGAATGGATTGTAAACAGTGGTATCGAAGAAGAGTGGGATAGTTACTTGAAAGAATTGGAAAGCTATGGTCTTTCTGACTGGTTAGCTATCAAGCAAAAATACTACGATCAGTACAAAGCAAATCAGTAATTTAAAAGGAGGCTGCCTGTGAAAACAGTAGTAGAAGCCAATCAATTTATTCAGACAGAAAAAGGAAAGGTCAATCCGGTTTTCAAACCGCAAGCCCATTTAACACCAGAAACAGGCTGGATGAATGACCCCAATGGGTTTATCTACTTCCGTGGAGAATACCATTTGTTCTACCAATTCAACCCTTACGAGAGTGTTTGGGGACCGATGCACTGGGGTCACGCAAAAAGTAAGGACTTGGTCAACTGGGAACCGCTTCCAGTTGCCCTAGCTCCTGATAAAGCTTACGATAAAGACGGCTGTTTCTCGGGCTCTGCTATTGTCAAAGATGATGTCCTCTGGCTCATGTATACTGGTCATATCAATAATGAAGACGGGACAGTTAGTCAAGTTCAGAACATGGCTTTCTCGACTGACGGTATTCACTTTGAAAAAATCGAGCAGAATCCAGTCGCAACAGCAGATGGACTGCCAGAAGAAGTCATTGCCAATGACTTCCGCGATCCGAAGATTTTTGAGAAAGATGGTCACTACTACTCTGTTGTCGCAACCAAGCACAAGGACAATGTCGGCTGTATCGTCTTACTAAGCTCTCCCAACCTGACCGATTGGAAATTTGAGTCTATCTTCTTGAAAGGTGAGGCCCACCAAGGCTTTGTATGGGAATGTCCTGACTACTTTGAAGTGGACGGTCAAGAGTACCTGATTATCTCTCCAATGCGTTACCAAAAAGACGGAAATGACTTTATCAATATCAACTCCAACATCTTTGTGACAGGTCATGTGGACTGGGATAAGAAGGTCTTTGTGGCAGATTCCTTTAAGGAAATTGACCACGGACATGACTTCTACGCAGCTCAGACTACCGAAGGTTCTGAAGGTGAACGTATCATGGTAGCCTGGATGCATACCTGGGGTCGCAAATTGGTGACCAATGACCTAGGCCACAAGTGGTACGGTCAGATGACCCTTCCACGCATTCTCAAGAAGACTGAAAACGGATTGCGCCAAGTTCTGCCAACAAGTGTCTTGGAAGCCTTCAGCGATATTGAAATTGGACAAAGTATCCAAGGTCCAAGCAAGCTCTCTCTTAGACTGGAAGACAGTTTGGAACTAAAACTTGGAAGCGACCAAGATTACCTGCAATTCGGCTACGATAAGGAAAGTCAAGAAGTCTATATTGACCGTAGTCACCTCAAAATCCAGCAAACTGGGGAAGAAGAGTGGCCAACGGTTCGCCGAGCAGTTACTGTCCAAGCAACAGACTTGTTGGTCTTGGTTGACACCAACTGTGTGGAAATCCTTGTCAACGACGGTCAAGAAACCTTGACATCGACTTTCTATATTGAGGGTGACTACCAAGTTACCGCTCTAGATTAACTGCCCCCTAAAATTCAAGACCTGCTTGTGCGGGTCTTTTCTAATGGGCCTGAGGTGTTTATCATCCCTTCCAGGCATTTTTTACAGAAAAAGAGTATAATGTTTGAAAAGTTTCCTTTGGGGGAGGTTAGGATGGAATTTAGGAGAAAAGCAGCTGGTATCGGTGTTTGTGCCATTATTGCCTTGGCCAGTCAGTGGCTGGGAAGTCAATTTCCGCTGGTTGGTGGAGCAGTCTTTGCCTTGATAATAGGACTGGTCTTAGCATTTTTTATCAAGGATAGCTATGTTTTGGATGCTGGATTGGCCTTTACATCTAAAAAAATATTGCAATATGCGGTTATTCTACTAGGGTTTGGTCTCAATCTGGGTGTCATCTGGGAGACTGGCAAGCAGTCCTTGCCTATTATCCTTGCGACAATTTCAACAGCCCTGCTAGTGGCCTATCTTGGGCACAAGTATTTTGCGATTGAAGCGCCGATTGCAATCCTGGTCGGAGTTGGTTCTTCGATTTGTGGGGGTTCTGCCATTGCAGCGACAGCGCCTGTTATCAAGGCCAAGGATGAAGAGGTTGCCCAAGCCATCTCGGTGATTTTTTTCTTTAATCTCTTGGCAGCACTGCTATTTCCCAGTTTAGGACAAATCCTGGGATTTTCCACCCAATCGGGTCAAGAATTTGGCTTGTTTGTAGGAACTGCCATCAATGATACCTCCTCTGTCACAGCGGCAGCAAGCACCTGGGATAATCTTTACCAGCTGGGAAGTCAGACCCTAGATACAGGTGTAACAGTCAAATTGACACGAACTCTGGCCATCATACCGATTACTCTTGTTCTGGCCATTCTGCAAGCCAAAAAAGCTCGGTCCAGCCAGTCAGATTTCTCGCTCAAAACGGTCTTTCCGACCTTTATCCTCTTTTTCCTTGGGGCCAGTCTTTTTACGACGATTTGGACTGGTCTGGGCTATTCTCAAGCAATTTTTGCGCCCATCAAGGATTTGTCTAAGTTCTTCATCACCATGGCCATGGCAGCGATTGGACTCAAGACAGACCTGCTTCATCTGCTCAGGACAGGTGGAAGAGCCATTCTGCTAGGGGCCAGCTGCTGGATTAGCATTACCTGCATCTCCCTCCTCTTGCAGTATCTGCTAGGGATGATTGGCTAGTCAGGAATTTATAAACCTGTATTTACAGTTCAACACCTTTAACTAAGGAAATTTTCTAAATGACATTTACTTGTAAATACAGCTTCTTAGAAAGTAAGCGAGGACTTGCTCACAAGAGCGGTCCTTTTATGGTATAATTAAATCTATGATTTCAGGAATTATCAATTTAAAAAAAGAGGCTGGCATGACCAGTCATGATGCGGTTTTCAAGCTCCGCAAGATCCTACAGGAAAAGAAAATTGGCCATGGCGGGACCCTGGACCCAGATGTGACAGGTGTTCTGCCCATTGCGGTTGGCAAGGCTACTCGCATGATTGAGTTCATGCAGGAGGAGGGCAAGGTCTACGAGGGCGAGATTACCATTGGCTACTCGACTACGACAGAAGATGCGTCCGGGGAAACTTTGGAGACGACGCCTGTTTTGGAAATAGCAGAGCAGGCAGTGGATGAGGCTATGGCTAGCTTTGTCGGTCGGATTACCCAGATTCCGCCTATGTACTCAGCTGTCAAGGTCAATGGCCGTAAGCTCTATGAATATGCACGAGCAGGAGAGCAGGTAGAGCGTCCCCAACGCCAGGTGGACATTTACAGCTTTGAACGCACTAGCCCTATTCAGCTGTCAGACGGCTGTGCCAGATTTACGTTCCGTGTCAAATGCGGCAAGGGAACCTATGTTCGGACCCTATCTGTGGACCTGGGTGCCAAGCTAGGCTATGCCAGCCACATGTCCAAATTGGAGCGGACTGGTTCAGCAGGCATGTGCCTGGATGACGCCCTGACCTTGGAGGAAATAGCGGCCTTGGTTGCTAGAGATGATTTCTCCTTCCTTCGCCCCATTGAGCAAGGCATTGGTGACCTGCCGATTGTGACCTTGAATGAGGAGCAGGTGGCAGATGCTGGCTTTGGCCGTTTTCTCCAATTGGATGCCAGTGCAGACCGAGTAGCTGGCTTATACGAGGACAAGTTGATTGCTGTTTTTGAAAAACGAGACGACCTCTACAAACCAAGCAAGGTTTTTGCCTAGTTTTCGTCCAAAAATATGATAAAATAAACTGTTATGGAAATTATAGAGATAAATGATTACAGGGATTTGAACCAGCAGGCGCCTACGGTGCTGGTTTTGGGTTATTTTGATGGGATTCACCTGGGCCACCAGGCACTCTTGCAGCGGGCCAGAAAAATTGCGGATCAAGAGGGGTTGACCGTGACGGTTTTGACCTTTCCTGAGTCACCCAAGCTGGCTTTTGCCCGCTTCTCGCCGGACTTACTCCTTCATTTGACCAGCCCGGAGCAACGCTACCAGCTCTTGGCAGACCATGGTGTAGAACGGCTATTTTTGACGCCCTTTACCAGTGAATTTGCCAGCAATCAGCCGGAGCAATTTGTAGAACGCTATATCAAGGGGCTCAAGGCTCAGGTCTTGGTGGCAGGTTTCGACTATCATTTTGGCAATTGCAGAGCAGATGTTACGGCTTTGGCAGAACTGTTTGATGGTCGGGTTGAGGTTGTGGAGGCAGTGACCATGGGCGGTGAAAAAATTTCTTCCACCCGCATTCGCCAAGCTATTAAAGAAGGGAATGTCACCCTTGCTAATCAATTGCTGGGCTACACCTTTACGACTCAAGGCCTGGTTGTTCACGGGGATGCTAGAGGTCGAACCATTGGCTATCCTACCGCTAATTTGGCTCCTTACGATAGAGTTCATCTACCGTCGGACGGTGTTTATGTAGCAGATGTAGAGGTCGGTGGCCGACGTTACCGAGCCATGACCAGCGTAGGGAAAAATGTCACCTTTGATGGGACTGAACTGCGGATTGAGGCCCATATTTTTGACTTTGAAGACTTTATCTACGGAGAAAGCATGACTATTTTCTGGTTGGAAAAAATTCGTGACATGATTAAGTTTGATGGCATTGAGGCTCTGATGGAGCAGATGAAGAGTGATGAAGCCTATTCACTCAACTGGGGGCAGCATGATTAAAAAATGGGTCCAACACCCTATTTATGAAAAGGTCATGACCTATCTGGCCCTGGCCTACGTTCTTTTGATTGTCTTGGAACTGCTGGATACCAGCCTTGTGTATAATTCTGGCTTTCAGACCTTGGATTGGTGCCTCTGGTTCATTTTTGTAGTGGACTATTTCGTTCAGCTTTATTATGCAGAAGATAATCTGCAATATATACAGGACCATATCTTGGAATTGATTGCCATTATTCCCTTCGATTCGGTCTTTCGTTTCCTGCAGATTGGTCGGCTGGCGCGGCTTTTTCGCCTGGTCAAGGTTGCCCGCATTTTTGCTCTGTCCAATCGTTTCTGGGACACGCTCAATAAGCTCCTCCACACCAATAGCCTGTCCAAGGTTCTGATGCTCAATGTATCAGCTGTCCTAGTGGCCAGTGGGGTCCTGTCTATCATCGAGAAGAAGTCCTTCTTTGATGCCCTCTGGTGGTCTATTGTAACCATGACAACGGTTGGTTACGGGGATATTGTTCCTACGGATACTATTTCAAAAATTATGGCCATCCTCCTGATGTTGATTGGCATCTGCACCTTCGGTATGGTGACCTCGACCATTACCCGCTTTTTTACCGACAATGAGCGCGAGACCAAGATGGATATTCTCCTTGCCAAAATCGAGGAACAAGGTCTGAAGATTCAGGAGCTGGAGAAAAAAATCGACATTTTGATTAAGAAAGAGGAATAAATCCAGGAATAGCCTTGAAAACGTTCTAAAGTTACGATATAATATAAGTGATTAGGAATGTAGAAGGGAGCTGAAACAGATGATTACCTTGTTTTTATCGCCAAGCTGTACTAGTTGTCGCAAGGCGCGTACATGGTTGACCAATCATGAAGTCCCTTTTATTGAGCACAATATTATGACCAGTCCGCTGACTGCTGTCGAGCTTAAGCAAATTTTAGCCTTGACAGAAAATGGAACGGATGACCTCATTTCGACACGTTCTAAGGTTTTTCAAAAGTTGAATGTGGATGTCGATGACCTGTCCATTGGTCAATTGATTGAATTGATAGAAACCTATCCGAGTCTCTTGCGTCGTCCCATTATCTTGGATGAAAAGCGGATGCAGATTGGGTTTAACGAAGATGAAATCCGTGCCTTCCTTCCTAGAAAATACCGTAAACAAGAATTAAAAAATGCTACATTGCGAGCAGAAATAGGATAAATTGATATGAACAAAAATTATTCATATCCACTTGATTTTTCGTGGAGCACAGAGGAGATTTCCTCCGTGCTTTCTTTTTTGAATCAGGTGGAGCTGGCCTATGAAAAGGGAGCTGATGCAGGACAGGTTTTGACAGCCTACCGTGCCTTCAAGGAAGTGGTTCCCAGTAAGGCCCAAGAAAAGCAAATTGACCGTGATTTTGAGGATGTTTCTGGCTACTCTAGCTACCGTGTAGTCAAGGCTGCCCAAGAAAGGCAGAAGGGGGTGGTCAGACTTGGACGCTAAATACCAGTTTGCCCTGACGATTGTCAAGGAAGCCGGGGACTTTCTCCTGGAACATCTGGAAGACCAGTTGGAAATCACTGCAAAGACTAATCCCCAGGACTTGGTAACCCATGTGGATATGGCTATCCAGGAGCGTCTCAGTCAGGCTATTTTATCGCATTATTCTGACGACCATATCTTTGGTGAAGAAGGTGGCGATGTTTCCAGCATTGATACTGGTCATGTCTGGGTCATCGACCCTATTGATGGGACCACGAATTTTATCGCGCAGAAGGCGGATTTTGCCATTATGCTGGCTTATTTTGAAGAAGGAAAAGGGATTTTTGCGGTCATTTACGATCTCATGAATGATGAGATTTTGCATGGTGGTGCTAACTATCCTGTCAAGCTCAATGACCAACTCTTGCCTGCTCCCCAGAAGAAGGATTTTGCCTACAGTTTGCTGGGGCTCAATGCCAAGATTTATGCAGAAAATGCCTATGGTTTGCGGGATTTGGCCCAGCAAACCCTGGGGACGCGATCGGTAGGAAGTGCTGGGATTGGCTTTTTACAGGTTTTGAAGGGTCGTCTTCTGGCCTACGCTTCCTATATTTACCCCTGGGATTATGCGGCAGCAGCCATACTTGGTCAGGCCCTTGGGTTCAGTCTCCTGAGTTTGGAAAATGACCAGCCACTTTACCAGGGACGGGAGTATGTTCTCTTGGTGGCCGACGCCAATGTTGAAGAAGTAAAAAGGTATCTGACATCATGAATTTACCACAAGATTTTATTGATAAATATAGTGAATTGCTTGGACCAGAAGCCCAAGCATTTTTTGAGAGTTTTGACCAGCCAGCTGTTTCAGGGTTTCGTACCAATCCGCTTAAAGAGGCCCAGATGGAATTTGTGGATGCCATTCCGGACATGCCCTGGTCTTACTATGGCAAAGTTTCAGGAAAATCCCCTGAGCACGTGACAGGTCTGGTCTATTCCCAGGAACCGGCCGCTCAGATTGTCGGTCAAGTAGCTGCGCCTGCAAAAGGGATGAAAGTCCTGGACTTGGCGGCAGCCCCAGGAGGCAAGTCGACCCACCTGCTTTCCTATCTGGATAATACTGGCCTCTTGGTCAGTAACGAAATATCGACCAAGCGTTCCAAGATTTTAGCTGAAAATATTGAACGGTTTGGTGCCAGAAATGTTATCGTGACCAATGAATCGGCCGACCGTTTGGCAAAGGTTTTCCCTTCCTATTTCGATATGATTGTTCTGGATGCCCCCTGCTCAGGTGAGGGTATGTTCCGCAAGGATTCGGATGCCATTCAGTACTGGTCAGCAGACTACCCGGCCCAATGTGCGGCTCTACAGAGAGAAATCTTGGAGTCTGCAATAGAGATGCTGGCTCCCCAGGGACAACTGATTTATTCAACCTGCACCTGGTCGCCTGAGGAAAACGAAGAAATTGTAGCCTGGTTAGTAGAAGAATTTCATCTAGAGTTGGTGGATATTCCTAAAATAAATGGAATGGTGGAGGGCATTGGCTATCCTGAGACGGCTCGTATGTATCCGCACCATTTCAAGGGGGAAGGGCAGTTTGTGGCCAAGTTCCGCTATGTCGGTCAGGGAAGAAGCAAGAAAGTCAAGTCTGGCAAGTCCAATCTCAACCGGGAACAAAGCCAGCTCTGGAAGGAGTTTGCGGAACAGCAGTTGCGGGTTCAGTTGGACGGTCTCCTGCAGGTCTTTGGCGACAATCTCTATCTCTTGCCTGCCGGTCTGCCAGACTTATCCAAGGTTAAGATTGCCCGAAATGGTCTTCATCTGGGCATTTTCAAGAAGAAACGTTTTGAGCCAAGTTTTGCCCTTGGTCTTGCCCTGAACAGCCATGAGGTGAAAAAACGAGTGGATATTGGCTTGGATGATTTCACCGCCTATGTGGCTGGTCAGCCTCTTGAAGTGTCCAAGGATTTGCCTAATGGTTGGTATCAGGTAGCGGTTGTTGGAAATGGTCTGGGATTTGCAAAAATTGTCAATGGGACCTTGAAAAACAGCTTTCCCAAAGGCCTTCGTTTTTAAGAGATGCAAGCAGATTATTTTTGCAACTTGCACGGTTATATGTTATAGTGGAATGGTGGAAAAATCTTGTAAATTCTATGTAAAAAATACATAAAATAGAGGAGATTCCACTGAAAAATGTAAAGGAAAAAACGACATGAAAAAAAAGCATAAGCTAGGTATTGCAGCTTTATTTTTAGTTTCTAGTTTGGCCCTTTCTGCTTGCTCGTCATGGATTGATCGTGGAGAATCCATTACAGCAGTAGGGTCGACAGCCCTCCAACCCCTGGTTGAGGCGGCAGCGGATGAATTTGGCTCTGTCAACATCGGTAAGTCTGTCAATGTCCAAGGTGGTGGTTCGGGTACTGGTTTGTCACAGGTTCAGTCAGGAGCTGTCCAAATTGGTAACTCAGACGTATTTGCTGAGGAGAAAGATGGGATTGATGCCAGCCAGCTGGTGGACCATCAGGTAGCAGTTGCAGGTCTAGCGGTCATTGTCAACGAAGAGGTGACAGTAGACGACATCTCGACAGAGGACTTGCGTAAAATCTTCACTGGTGAGATTACCAACTGGAAGGAGCTAGGTGGTAAAGACCTTCCAATTTCCATTATCAACCGTGCAGCAAGTTCGGGTTCTCGTGCGACCTTTGACGGCATCATCATGCAAGGTGAAAAAGCCATTCAAAGTCAGGAACAGGATTCAAACGGGATGGTTAAGTCCATTGTAGCTCAAACGCCAGGAGCGATTTCTTATTTGGCCTTTGCCTATCTAGATGAGTCAATTCATACCATTAAATTGAACGGGTTTGAACCGACGGCTGAAAATGTAGCGACCAACGACTGGCCAATCTGGGCTTACGAGCATATGTACACCAAGGGCGAGCCTGAAGGTTTGACCAAGGAATTCTTGGACTACATGTATTCAGAAGAAGTCCAAGAAGGTATCGTTGTCAGCATGGGCTATATTTCTATGAATGCCATGAAAGTTGAAAAGACAGCTGATGGCGTGGTCACAGAGAAGGAGTAGAAATGAAAAATCAACAACTTGAAAAAGAATTGTCAACCCCTTCCAAGAACTCTCGTTTAGAGAAATTTGGTCAAATTTTGACCTTCCTTTGCTTGAGCTTGATTGTCTTCATTGTTGCCATGATTTTGATTTTCGTGGCCCAACGCGGACTTTCGACCTTCTTTGTGGATGGCATTAGCATTGTAGATTTCTTGTTCGGTGACAAGTGGGAACCGGCATCCAAAACTTTTGGTGCCCTACCAATGATTTCTGGTTCCTTTATCGTTACCATCCTGTCAGCAGTGATTGCAACGCCGATTGCTATCGGAGCAGCAGTCTTTATGACAGAGATTTCACCAAAACGTGGTGCTAAGGTTCTCCAGCCAGTTATCGAATTGCTGGTCGGTATTCCATCAGTAGTTTATGGTTTCATCGGTTTGCAGGTGGTGGTACCCTTTGTCCGATCCATCTTTGGCGGGACAGGTTTTGGTATCTTGTCAGGTGTATTTGTACTCTTCGTCATGATTTTGCCAACGGTAACCTTTATGACAGTGGACAGCTTGAAGGCCGTTCCTCGTCACTACCGTGAGGCAAGTTTGGCCATGGGTGCGACGCGTTGGCAGACTATCTGGCGCGTTATTCTGAACGCAGCTAAACCAGGTATTTTCACAGCTGTTATCTTCGGTATGGCCCGTGCATTTGGTGAGGCCTTGGCTATTCAGATGGTGGTGGGTAACTCAGCTGTTATCCCAACGTCCTTGACAACACCTGCTGCGACCCTGACCTCTGTCTTGACCATGGGTATCGGTAACACGGTAATGGGAACGGTCCAGAACAACGTCCTCTGGTCACTGGCCCTTGTCTTGCTCTTGATGAGCTTGGTCTTCAATATGATTATGAAATTTATTACGAGAGAGGGTAAGAAAAACTATGCACGCTAAGAAAATGGATAAACTGGCGACTGGTATTCTTTACTCTATCGCCACAGTTATCGTCGTTATTTTGACAGCCCTTATCCTCTTTATCCTATTAAGAGGGTTGCCTCATGTAGACTGGCATTTCTTGACCAGCAAGTCATCTTCCTATAAAGCAGGTGGTGGTGTTGGTATCCAACTCTACAATTCCTTCTTCCTCTTGGTTGTAACGCTTTTGATTTCAGTTCCTCTGTCAACTGGTGCTGGTATCTACCTAGCGGAATATGCTAAGAAAGGTCCGTTGATCAACTTTATCCGTACCTGTATTGAAATCTTGTCCTCTCTGCCATCGGTAGTCGTTGGTTTGTTTGGTTACTTGATTTTCGTTGTCCAGTTTGAATATGGTTTCTCTATCATCTCAGGTGCCTTGGCCCTGACTGTATTCAACCTGCCACAGATGACCCGTAACGTTGAGGATAGCCTGCGCCACGTTCACCATACACAACGTGAGGCCGGTTTGGCCCTTGGGTTGTCACGCTGGGAAACTGTTCTACACGTGGTCATTCCTGAGGCTTTGCCAGGTATTGTTACTGGTATTGTCCTTGCATCCGGTCGTATCTTCGGTGAAGCAGCAGCTCTGATTTATACCGCTGGTCAATCAGCTCCGGCTCTTGATTGGTCCAACTGGAACCCGCTCAGCGTTACCAGCCCGATTTCGATTTTCCGTCAGTCAGAAACCCTAGCGGTTCATATCTGGAAGGTCAACAGTGAGGGAACGATTCCTGATGCAACACAAGTATCTGCAGGTTCTGCAGCAATCCTCTTGGTATTTATCTTGATTTTCAACCTTTCTGCCCGTTATATCGGTAAGAAACTTCATGCGAAAATGACTTCTGCAGCATAAGCAGTCGACTTATAAGGAGAAAAAATGGCAGAATATAACTGGAATGAACGCCATATCATTACCTTCCCAGAAGAAAAAATTGCCCTTTCGACAAAGGATGTACATGTTTACTACGGTAAAAATGAGGCTATCAAGGGCATTGATATGCAGTTCGAGAAAAATAAAATCACAGCCTTGATTGGTCCGTCAGGTTGTGGGAAATCGACTTACCTTCGCAGTCTCAATCGGATGAATGATACCATTGATATTGCCAAGGTAACCGGCCAAATCCTCTATGAAGGAATTGACATTAACAAGTCAAACATGAACGTTTACGAAATCCGTAAGTACATCGGTATGGTTTTCCAACGTCCCAACCCATTTGCTAAGTCCATCTACAAGAACATTACCTTTGCCCATGAGCGTGCAGGTGTCAAGGACAAGCAAGTCTTGGATGAAATCGTGGAAACCTCGCTCAAGCAAGCAGCCCTCTGGGACCAGGTCAAAGACGATTTGCACAAGTCAGCCTTTACCTTGTCAGGTGGTCAGCAGCAACGCCTCTGTATCGCGCGTGCTATCTCTGTAAAACCACAGATTTTGCTTATGGATGAGCCAGCTTCAGCCCTGGACCCAATTGCGACGATGCAGTTGGAAGAAACCATGTTTGAACTCAAGAAGAATTATACGATTATCATCGTGACTCACAACATGCAACAAGCAGCCCGGGCCAGCGATTATACAGCCTTCTTCTACCTGGGTGATTTGATTGAGTATGATAAGACATCAAACGTCTTCCAAAATGCCAAACTCAAGTCAACCAGCGACTACGTTTCAGGACACTTCGGATAGAAAGGAGACACCATGACAACACCTATTTTACAAGTAAAAGATTTGTCTGTTTACTACAATAAGAAAAAGGCTTTGAACAGTGTCTCTATTGATTTCTACCCAAATGAGATTACAGCCTTGATTGGTCCTTCAGGTTCTGGTAAATCAACGCTTTTGCGGTCTATCAACCGTATGGGCGATTTGAACCCAGAAGTAACCTTGACAGGAGCTATTGATTACAACGGCAAGAATATTTATAGTCCACGCACAGATACTGTTGACTTGCGCAAGGAAATCGGGATGGTCTTTCAGCAACCCAACCCATTCCCAATGACCATTTATGAGAATGTTGTCTATGGTCTTCGTATCAATGGTATCAAGGATAAGGCCGTCTTGGATGAGGCAGTAGAACGTTCGCTCAAAGGTGCTTCTATCTGGGATGAGGTCAAGGATCGTCTCCATGACTCGGCCTTGGGTTTGTCAGGTGGTCAGCAGCAACGTGTTTGTGTGGCCCGTGTATTGGCAACCAGTCCTAAGATTATTTTGATGGATGAGCCTACCTCGGCCCTTGACCCGATTTCGGCTGGTAAGATCGAAGATACGCTCTATGGCTTGAAAGAAAAGTACACCATGGTTCTGGTTACCCGCTCTATGCAGCAGGCGTCCCGTATCTCAGACCGTACTGGTTTCTTCTTGGATGGCGACTTGATTGAGTACAATAAAACCAAGGAAATGTTCTTGAATCCAGCTCATAAGGAAACCGAAGACTATATTACTGGTAAATTCGGTTAATCTTCATTTAGATATAGAAAAGAGATATATATGTTAAGAGCACAATTTGAAGAAGAATTAGGAAAATTGCATAATCAATTCTATGCCATGGGGAACGAAGTACAGGCGCAAATCAACAATGCAGTCCGTGCCTTTACAACTCATGACCGTGAATTGGCTAAGGAAGTCATCGAGGCAGATAGCAAAATCAATGAATTTGAAGTCAAACTTGAGAAAAAGTCACTTGAAATCATTGCCTTGCAACAGCCTGTATCAACAGACTTGCGCCGTGTTATCACTGTCTTGAAGGCCACCAGCGACTTGGAGCGTATGGGAGACCATGCTGTTTCTATCGCCAAGGCGACTATCCGCATGAAGGGTGAAGTTCGTATCCAGATTGTTGAAGATGAAATCAAGAAGATGGGTAAAGAAGTCCGTAATCTGGTAGAAGCGGCACTGGATCTCTACTTGAACGCATCAGAAATCGAAACAGCCTACGAAGTGGCAGCTCGTGATGAAATCATCAATAATTTCTACGCGACAATCCAGGAATTGACCACTGAAGAAATCAAGAAAAATCCGGACGCTTTGATTGCCGGACGTGATTACTTCCAAGTCTTGACCTACCTGGAGCGTGTAGGGGATTACGCGAAAAATATCTGTGAGTGGATGGTCTATCTCCGCACAGGTGATATCACAGAATTGTAAGAATAGCATAAACTATTGAAGTCTTTAGCATCCGTCTAGAGGCTTTTTTCTTGGGTTCAGTGTCTTGATTGTTGGGGTGAGAGTTAGGGTCTGCTTCTCAGGGGAATTGTCTGCTTTTAGTAGGAATTGGCGCTAAAATATGGTATAATGAAGGGTATTCGTTAGAATGTTTTAATACTCTTCGAAAATCAAAAATATCCGTCGTCAAGTGCCTTGGTGAGTGAAAAGCTCCGGGGGAGGTTTTCAGCCTGTCACCTTGAAACGAGAGAACGACAGAGTTCTACCTTCGGCGTTTTTGAGGCGAACAAGTTCGCTCTATTTCCAGCCTTCAACTGTTCCCCAAACAGTTGAAGCTAGGCTAGATTGATTTTCATTGAGTATAACTAGAAAAATAAGGGATGAACATGACAGAAGAAATCAAAGATTTACAAGAAAAAGCCCAGGAATATGATGCCAGTCAAATTCAGGTCCTAGAGGGACTGGAGGCTGTTCGCATGCGTCCGGGTATGTATATCGGGTCTACTTCTAAAGAAGGCCTCCACCACCTGGTTTGGGAAATCGTCGACAACTCGATTGACGAGGCACTGGCAGGCTTTGCCAGCAAGATTGAAGTCTTTATTGAGCCAGATAATTCGATTACGGTTGTTGACAATGGCCGTGGTATCCCGGTTGATATTCAGGAAAAAACAGGTCGTCCGGCCGTTGAGACAGTCTTTACCGTTCTCCACGCCGGTGGTAAATTTGGCGGTGGTGGTTACAAGGTGTCAGGTGGTTTGCACGGTGTAGGTTCATCGGTCGTCAATGCCCTGTCTACCCAGCTGGATGTCCATGTCTATAAAAATGGTCAGGTATATTATCAAGAATACCGTCGTGGTGAAGTGGTAGATGATTTGAAGGTCATTGGTGAGACAGACCGCAATGGTACTACCGTTCACTTTATTCCAGACCCAGAAATCTTCACGGAAACGACCGAGTTTGACTTTGCTAAGCTCAATAAACGTATCCAGGAATTGGCCTTCCTCAACCGTGGTTTGCAGTTGACCATCAGCGATAAGCGTGAGGGGCAGGAGCAGACCAAGGAGTACCACTATGAAGGTGGGATTGCTTCTTATGTTGAGTACCTTAATGAAAACAAGGATGTCATCTTTGAGACGCCGATTTACACAGACGGTGAGATGGATGACATCACCGTCGAAGTGGCCATGCAGTACACGACCAGCTACCATGAAAATGTGGTCAGCTTTGCCAACAATATCCATACCCATGAAGGCGGTACCCATGAGCAAGGTTTCCGTACGGCCCTGACTCGTGTTATCAATGACTATGCTAAGAAAAATAAAATCCTCAAGGAAAATGAGGACAATCTGACTGGTGAGGATGTTCGTGAGGGTCTGACCGCCGTTATCTCTGTCAAGCACCCTGGACCGCAGTTTGAAGGTCAGACCAAGACCAAGCTGGGCAACAGCGAAGTTGTTAAAATCACCAACCGTCTCTTCTCAGACGCCTTTGCGGAGTTTCTTTTGGAAAATCCACAGATTGCCCGTCGAATTGTAGAAAAAGGCATTCTGGCCAGCAAGGCTCGTATTGCTGCCAAGCGGGCGCGTGAAGTCACCCGTAAGAAGTCAGGTTTGGAGATTTCCAACCTGCCTGGTAAATTGGCTGATTGTTCGTCAAATGACGCGACTAAGACAGAGCTCTTTATCGTCGAAGGGGATTCGGCTGGTGGTTCGGCTAAATCCGGTCGTGACCGTGAGTTCCAGGCCATTCTGCCTATCCGTGGTAAGATTTTGAACGTGGAAAAGGCCAGCATGGATAAAATCCTGGCTAACGAAGAGATCCGTAGTCTCTTTACAGCTATGGGGACTGGTTTTGGGGCAGATTTTGATGTTGAGAAAGCACGCTACCAAAAATTGGTCATCATGACCGATGCCGATGTCGACGGAGCTCATATCCGAACCCTTCTCTTGACCCTCTTTTACCGTTACATGCGTCCGATTGTCGAAGCGGGTTACGTCTATATTGCCCAGCCACCAATCTATGGTGTCAAGGTCGGAAGTGAGATTAAGGAATACATCCAACCAGGAGCCAATCAAGAACAAGAACTCCAGGCAGCCTTAGAAAGACATAGTACAGGACGTTCCAAGCCAACCATTCAGCGGTACAAAGGTTTGGGAGAAATGGACGATCACCAGCTCTGGGAAACAACCATGAATCCTGAAAATCGTCTTATGGCACAAGTTTCAGTAGATGATGCTGCTGAGGCAGATAAAATCTTTGATATGTTGATGGGAGACAAGGTTGAACCCCGTCGCGAGTTTATCGAGGAAAATGCGGTTTACTCAACATTGGATATTTAGAACATATTCACTGAAAAAAATTGTGCACTAGCTAGCAATATATGGTATAATAAGGCGATATATTCTAGTAAATTACCATACTATCTAAGGAGAACTACATGTCTAGAGGAACAATCTATTTAATCGTAGCGATTGTTGTCATTTTAATTGTTGCCTATGTAGCCTGCCTTATTATCCGAAAGAAAAACGAGCAAAAGTTGCTTCAATTGGAGGATCGTAAGGAAGAGCTATTTAACCTGCCTGTGAATGATGAAGTGGAGCAGGTAAAGACCTTGCACTTGATTGGTCAGAGTCAAATTTCCTTCCGCGAGTGGAATCAAAAATGGGTGGACCTTTCCCTCAATTCATTTGCAGATATTGAGAACCATATTTTTGAAGCAGAAGGGTTTAACAATGCTTTCCGCTTTGTCAGCACAAAGAATGCTATTGACAGCATTGAGAGCCAGATTGACCTGATTGAAGAAGATATCACGTCAATCCGTCAAGGCTTGGCAGAGCTTTCCGAACAAGAAGAGAAAAATACTGGTCGTGTCAAATACGCCTTGGATATGTTTGAAGAATTGCAGGCAACTCTGCAGAAAAATTCAGGCAAGTACGGCGATACACTTCCAGAGCTTGAAAAGCAAGTTAAGAATATCGAAGTTGAATTTTCAGAATTCGTTATGCTCAATTCTTCTGGTGACCCGCTTGAGGCAGCTGAAATTCTGAACAAGACAGAGGAGCACATGATTGCCCTCAATCAAATCATGGATCGAATCCCTGCCTTGGTGGAGAAAGTGGATGTAGACTTCCCAGAGCAGTTGGAAGATTTGGAGTCTGGTTACCGTAAGTTGGTTGAGCAGAATTACCTGTTCACAGAGACGGACATTGAGTCGACTTTCCAGGAAATCCGTGTTGCTATTCGTGAAAATTCAGCCCTCATCGTGTCATTTGATTTGGATGTGGCTGAGGCTGAAAATACCCACATTCAAGAGCGCATTGACCATCTCTATGATGTATTCCAGAAGGAAATTGATGCTCACAAAGAGACAGTTAAAATCAGCAAAACCCTGCCCAAGTATTTGGAGCATATCCGCAGCAATTCAGACAAATTGACAGAAGAGGTTAACCTTCTTCAAGCTACCTACGTTTTGGCGGATAGCAAGGTTTCTCGTATTCAACAATTAGCAAATCGCTTGACATCACTGGATGCTGTTGTGACAGAAGGTGTTGAAGATTTGGACAATCCTCAGGTAGCCTATTCAATTCTTCAGGAGCGCTTGGAACATGCCCTTGCAAGTTTGAAAGAAATTGAAGAAGAGCAACTAGTCTTGGCAGACTATCTCAAGACCCAAGAGGATTCAGAAAAATCGGCTCGTATCAAAGCAAATCTCTACATTCATAAGCTGCACACCCTGAAACGCTTTATGGAAAAACGAAATCTTCCTGGTATTCCAGAATATTTCCTTTCAAGTTTCTTCCGTACCAGCGATCAGGTGGAAGCTTTGGCAGCAGAGTTAGAGTATTCTAAAATCAATATTGAAATCATCAATCGATTGTTGGAGAATGCGACCTATGATATGGAAAAATTAGAAGAAATCGCCTATTCAATCGTTCAGTATTCTACACTGACAGAGCAGTTGCTTCAGTATTCTAACCGCTACCGTTCATTCGACGAGAATATTCAAAAAGCCTTCAATCGTTCGCTTGCAATTTTTGAAAAAGATTTTGATTATCAAGCATCATTTGAAGAAATCTCATTTGCCTTGGAAGCAGTTGAACCAGGCGTTACAGAACGTTTTGTTCGTTCATACGAAAAGACTCGCGAAAGCATTCGTTATTAACAGAAGATTAAGGACTGAAGCAGTAGCTTCGGTCCTTGTTTGCGCTTTGGAGATTGCAGCGAAGCAATTGGATTAAGGTTGAAAGGACAGTTGTATAGGTGCAATCTGCATAGAAAAACTCCTCAGAATGGTCATTCTAAGGAGTAGTGAAATATGTCAACAGGTTTCAAATTAATGACACAGGGAAAGGAAGTTAGCTTATCTCCCATTTCCTAATTCCCTGCGCTGGTGCTAGTTTCCGTTGTTGTGTCAGAATCATCTGTGTCGCTGGAAGTTGTCGCACTTGTCCCAGCTGTTTCTTTATGTAATTCCTGATAGCTCGGTGCTTTAAAGAGACTGATGGTCGATTGTTTATTTTTTCGTGCCCAGAGGCTGGTTGACTCTTGACCAAGTGTTTCTTCTCTTTCTAGCAGTTTTTTCAGGGAATCTTGATAGGAATAAGTTGAAACATCTGGGAATCCGATATCGGTTTTTAAGAAGCGGAAGAGATCGCCAGTTTGAATGGCATCGCTAGTTGCTAACTGAGAAGCTACCCGATTTTTTATATTTTCGATTTTAGCCAAAGTCGTTTCATCTGGATTGGTGAGTTCGATGCCACTATCGGTGTAGTAGAGCTTGCCGGCATAGGATGTATATTCTGGTGTAACAAAGGTATCTGCTGTTCGCATGGCAACAATCTGTTGTTTCTGCGGTGACAGTAAATCTTGTCCAACTTGTAGGAATTGACTGGTTTCAATGCCTAGTAAGTGCTCAATGGTTGGCAAGGAGTCTATCTCGCCACCGTAGGTATCAATGATTCGTCCCTCTGTCATTCCAGGTACCACAATCATGTAGGGAACCCGTTGTAACATGGCGTTGTCGTATTCGGACCAGGTTTCTGGGTCCTTGCCAATGAGGGCAGCCAAATCCGGGTTACGGGAATTAGAAATACCGTAATGATCGCTGTAGAGGACAATGATAGAATTTTCGTAGAGGCCACTTTCTTTCAGGTAGTCAAAGAAAGCCTTGACTGCTGCATCGAGATAGTTTGCTGTCGCAAAGTAGCTATTGATGGTCGCATCCTCTCCCTTGGCCAGTGGGAAGCCGACTTCGTCGCCGCTCAAGCTGGTTGTGAAGGGATAGTGATTGGATACGAGAATGTATTTGGCGTAGAATGGTTGCTGGAGAAGTTCCAGATACTGAATGGAATCAGCCAGGACAACCTTGTCATTGAGCCCGTATTGGAAGGAATTTTCTTCCGTCGGTTCTGAGAAGTAGGAAATATCAAAGAAGTTGTTGTATCCCCAGCGCTTGTAAGTGTTGTTTCGGTTCCAGAAGGTGCCGGTATTTCCGTGGAAGACAGCTGAGTCGTAACCGGCCAACTTGGATAGGATATAGGGAGCAGCTTGCTGGCTATTGCTTCCCCCATACTGGACCATAAAGGAACCCTGGTCGAGTCCGAATAAAGATGTATCCATCATGGTCTCAGCATCGGAGGTTTTCCCCGCCTTGACCTGGTGGAAGAAGTTTGAGAAAGCAAGGGTAGAGTTGGAATGGTAGAGGGAGTTGAGGAAGGGAGTAACCTCGTATTCCTGGCCGTCGACCTCTAGTTTGTAATCAATGATGAACTGCTGTAGACTTTCCAGGTGCAGGTAGATGACATTTTTCCCCTTGGCCTTGCCAAAAAATTCAGGATTTGGTGCTGCATAATTGGTTTGGATGAAGCTTTGCACAGGCTCCAAATCGGCTGCGCTGGCACCGGAACGGTCCTTCTCCGCAGAATAGGTCTGGTTGGCATTATAGCTTAAGTAGGCTGGCAAGCCCAGGGCCCGAACGATATAGGTATTGGAAAAACCGCGGGACAAGAGCTCTGGGCGATCAATTTCTGCTAAGAATAGGTTGATCGAAAAAAGCAGAACAGATAGTGACGTTAGGGCCAGAGCCTGTTTCTGAGGGAAAACTGAACGGTCTAAGCTTATTTTTTTAGCGCGAATCAGGAAAATCAGGGCAACAAAATCTAAGAAATAAACTAGGTCCCAGGGACGAAATAACTTGGTCACTGCTTGTCCCTTAAACCCTTCGGAAACGCTGGAAGATGCCAAAATAGTCGAGACGGAGAAGAAATCTGAAAATTCTCGGTAGTAGACGGCATTTGCGAACAGCCAGGCAAAGAGGAGGAAGTAAATTGTCCCTGCAGTTGCGTAAAAGAGCTTGCTATTTTTGATATAGAGGGCCAGCCCCAGCAGCAGCAGCCCCAGTGGAATAGGGTTGATAATGGCAATCAGCAACTGGTAGGGGTTGGATAGGTCCAGGTTAAAGTCAACAAAATAGGCCCACAAGGCCTTGAGCCAATAGCTGGTCAGGAGAGCAAGAATAAAAGCCAGTCGGCCACTCAGGTGCTGTTTCATCCATTGGCTAATCTTTTTCACCATTCTAAAGTCCTCTCTGTCCTCTCAAAAAATTTTATAAGCCCCCTCACACCGAAGGCAGTTTTAGAAACTAGCTCTATATAAGAGTTCCGGTCTGTGAATATAGGTTCTCATCATTATACCACATTTTCAAAACATACTTGAATTCTAGGAGTTTTTTTGTGAATCGAATAATTTTTTGGTATAATATTTCCATGAAATTGATTCTACATCCCAAAGCTGAAAAAAGGCTAAAAAGAGGACAGCATGGGCTCCTGGAACACGATTTTTTGGTTCAACCGGAGCTGGACAAGTGGGTGGAACTCTATAATCAAGCCAATCAGTTTATTGGTCAGGCCTATATTTCCAAAGAGAATAAGGGCTATGGCTGGTTGGTTAGTTCTACCAAGCAGGCAGTGACAGAGGAATGGTTTGTCAAACTCTTTGAGACCGCCAAATCTAAGCGGCAGGCCTATCTCCATTCTGAGCAGACGACTGCCTTCCGTCTCTTCAATCAAGATGGCGATGGTTTTGGTGGTTTTACAGTGGATTTGTATGCTGACTATGCTGTATTCTCCTGGTATAATTCCTTTGTTTATGGCATCAAAGAGGTGATTATTTCTGCCTTTAGCCAGGTTTATCAAGAGCTTGCAGGTGCCTATGAAAAGATTCGTTTTAAGGGATTGGATTATGAGAGTGCACATCTATACGGTCAGGAGGCTCCAGATACCTTTACGGTTTTGGAAAATGGTGTCCGCTATCAAGTTTTTATGAACGATGGATTGATGACGGGAATTTTTCTGGACCAGCATGAGGTCCGTGGCTCACTAATAGATGGTCTCGCAGCTGGAAAATCCCTGCTCAATATGTTTTCCTATACGGCAGCCTTCTCGATTGCAGCGGCTATGGGCGGAGCCAGCCAGACGACCTCTGTTGATTTGGCTAAGCGATCTCGGGAGCTGTCCCAGGCGCATTTTGAGGCAAATGGTGTGGATGTTGACCAACATAGCTTTGTGGTCATGGATGTTTTTGAATACTTCAAATATGCCAAGCGTAAGGGCTTGACCTACGATGTTATCGTTATTGATCCACCAAGCTTTGCCCGTAATAAAAAACAAACTTTTTCGGTTGCCAAGGACTACCATAAGCTGGTTAGTCAGGCGGTGGAGATTTTAGAGCCAAATGGTCATTTGATTTTGTCAACCAATGCGGCCAATCTTTCCCTGGAGAAATTCAAGGACCAGATTGAAAAAGGATTCGGCGCTGTCAAGCATCGCTATGTGACGACCTATCGTCTTCCGTCGGATTTTGTATACAATAAAAAAGATGAAAGTAGTAATTACCTTAAGGTCTTTACAATACAGGTGAAAAAATGAAAATAGTCGTTCCGATTATGCCTAGAAATTTGGAGGAAGTGGAAGCCTTAGACGTTGAGCGTCTGGCCGAGGCGGACTTGATTGAATGGCGGGCAGATTATCTGCAAAAAGAAGCTATCTTGACTCTTGCGCCTGCTATTTTTGAAAAATGCAATGGTAAGGAAGTGATTTTCACGGTTCGTACGACGCGTGAGGGTGGCTATCTGGACCTAGATGACCAGGAATATGTGGACTTAATTAAGGAAGTTGCTGGACTTTATCAGCCTGAGTACATTGATTTTGAATATTATTCATATAAGGCCGTCTTCGACCAGATGCTGGACTTTCCAAATTTGGTGCTGAGCTACCACAACTTTGAGGAGACACCGGCCAACTATCTGGAAATCATGTCTGAATTGACTAGTCTATCGCCAGCTGTTGTTAAGATTGCTGTGATGGCTAAGTCAGAGCAGGATGTTCTGGATGTGATGAACTACACACGAGGTTTCAAAACCCTCAATGCAGAGCAGACCTTTGCGACGATTTCCATGGGTGAGCTGGGTAAACTCACTCGCATCGCTGGTCACATAACTGGTTCATGCTGGACCTTTGCAAGTTTAGATGAGGTTTCTGCGCCTGGGCAAATGTCCCTGGCCAATACCCGCAAGTTTTTAGAGATTTTGGAGAATTAGGATGAGATATTTAACTGCTGGAGAGTCCCATGGACCACGTTTGACAGCTATTATTGAGGGAGTTCCTGCCGGCCTTCCATTGACTGCAGATGACATCAATGCGGACTTGATTCGCCGTCAGGGCGGTTACGGTCGCGGAAGTCGGATGAAAATCGAGACAGACCGTGTGGAAATCACGGCTGGTGTTCGTCATGGTAAGACGACTGGGGCACCGATTACGCTCAATGTGACCAACAAAGACCACCAGAAGTGGCTGGACATTATGGCAGTGGAAGATATTGAGGACAAGCTCAAGTCTAAACGCCGGATCAAGCATCCTCGTCCAGGTCATGCGGACTTGGTCGGCGGGATGAAATACCGTTTTGACGACCTTCGTAATTCCTTGGAGCGGTCATCTGCGCGTGAGACGACCATGCGGGTGGCGGTAGGTGCCGTTGCCAAGCGCATTTTGGCTGAGTTGGATATTGAAATTGCCAACCACGTTGTCGTCTTCGGTGGCAAGGAAATCGACGTTCCAGATGGTCTGACTGTTGCAGAAATTCGTGAATTGGCTGCTAAGTCTGAAGTATCCATTGTCAACCAGGAACGTGAGCAGGAAATCAAGGATTACATTGATCAAATCAAACGCGACGGAGACACGATTGGTGGTGTTGTCGAGACAGTTGTCGGTGGAGTGCCTGCTGGTCTTGGTTCCTATGTACAATGGGATAGAAAATTAGATGCAAAATTGGCCCAGGCCGTTGTGTCTATCAATGCCTTCAAAGGGGCAGAATTTGGGGTTGGTTTCCAGGCCGGCTATCTAAAAGGTAGCCAGGTCATGGACGAAATCCTGTGGAATGCAGAAGAGGGCTATACTCGCCGCACCAACAATCTCGGTGGATTTGAGGGCGGTATGACCAATGGTCAGCCCCTGGTCATCAAGGGAGTGATGAAACCAATTCCGACCCTCTACAAGCCGCTTATGTCAGTGGATATTGACACTCACGAGCCTTACAAGGCGACGGTGGAGCGTTCCGATCCGACGGCTTTGCCAGCGGCGGGAGTGGTCATGGAGTCTGTTGTGGCGACAGTTCTTGCGACAGAAATCTTGGACAAATTCTCATCTGATAACCTGGAAGAACTCAAGGCAGCTGTGGCTAGCCACCGTGACTATGTGAAGAATTTCTAGGAGTCTCATGACAAAAACGATTTATATTGCAGGCTTGGGGCTGATTGGGGCCTCTTTGGCCCTGGGTATTCGGAAGGCCCACCCAGATTACCGAATCATTGGCTACAATCGCGGTGAGCAATCGCGGCGCGTGGCTCTGGAGCGGGGCATGGTGGACCTGGCGACAGACAATTTTACCCAGTATGCAGGTCAGGCAGATGTGATTATCCTATGTGTGCCTATCCAGCAGACTATCGAATTTATCAAAGAACTGAGCCAATTGGACTTAAAAGAAAATGTCCTTGTGACTGACGCAGGTTCGACCAAGGTGGCCATTGTGGCAGCAGCTGAGGAATACCTGGCACCCAAAGGTATCAACTTTATTGGTGGACATCCCATGGCAGGTAGCCATAAATCGGGCGCTGAGGCGGCAGATAGCTTGCTCTTTGAAAATGCCTATTTTATCATGACGCCTTCTAGTCTGACCAAGCCAGATGCAGTGCCACGATTGACAGATTTGTTGTCGGGGACCGGTGCTCGTTTTGTGCAAATCGATGCGGAGGAGCATGACCGGGTGACCAGTCAGGTTTCCCATTTTCCTCACGTTTTGGCATCTAGTTTGATGAATCAGGCTGGGGACTATGCTCTGGACCATCCCTTCACTAATAATTTTGCGGCAGGTGGTTTCAGGGATATGACGCGGATTGCTGAGAGTGAGCCTGGCATGTGGACCAGTATTTTGGTGACCAATCCAGAGCCGATTCTGGGACGGATTGAGGAATTTAAGGCGAGATTGGACCAAGTAGCTCAGCTATTGTCCACAAAAGACCAGGATGCTATCTGGGAGTTTTTCGACCATGGACGGAAGATGCGCAAGGCTATGGAAATTCATAAGCGGGCTGGTGTGGATTCCTTCTATGATTTGTTTATCAATGTTCCGGATGAGGAAGACACGGTCTTGAAGGTGCTGGAGGTCCTGCGAGGTATTTCTATCGTCAATATCCGTATCAACGAGGAAAACCGTGAGGATATTTACGGTATCTTGCAAATTACGTTTAAAAATAAGGAAGATTTGGAGGATGCTGCTGGACGGTTGCGTCAGCAGACGGACTACCAAATCCACCTAGATTAGGAGAAAATTATGTCAACAAATATCTATGATATTGCCAATGAGTTAGAGCGTGCTATCCGCAATTTGCCTGAATACAAGGCGGTTGAAGCGGTTAAGGTATCTGTGGAAGCCAATCCAGAAGCCAAGTCTATTTTGGAAGGCTACATTGAGTTCCAAAAGTCTATCCAGGCTAAATTGCAGGCTGGTGACATTCCGACTGAAGTGGACCAGAAAAAGATGCTGGACTTCAATAAGCAGGTTCAAGGTAACGCTCTTTTGACAGAGTACTTCAGCAAGCAACAGCAGTTGGGAACCTACGTAGCTGATTTGGAGAGGATTATCTTCACACCGCTGAATGAATTGTTATAAGAGAAATTAAGTATGTCATGAAAATGGCATGCTTTTTTGAAAGGTAGCAAACGATGATTTTTAATAACTGGATCGAGGAGTTTCGATTAGAAAACAAGCCATTGGTAGGTCCGTTTTTTTATGCGACCCCTCTGGCGCTCCGATTTGAGATTGGACCTGCAGATGATGCAGAATATTTGGTTGAATTTCAATACCTGGAGAGGGCTTATTCGCGTGCAGTCGAGCTGTTGGAGCGGGCAGCTTCAGAATACGATTACTTAGTTCTCTCCCTACTTCATGCGGAAGGAAGAGAGATTGACACTTACCTCTGGCATTTTACATCGAAATTTAATTTCGACAAGGTCCCTGAGCCTGAGTTGATAGAAGTGGAGGACTGGACGGGAGAAGTGCTGGTCTATGAACGCTATCTTTTTCCGGTCGCTGACCAAGATTTGAAGGCTTTGTTGTGGGAGATTATCAAGGCCGACCATGGTGGATTTCACTACCTTTCTGCTTCAGTTACCTTCCTTTCTAGCAAGGAAAAGGTTCTGTATCATTGCTATGACGATAGGGGAGTGGATATCGCGGTGGTGGATGATGACAAGCGTCGTCAACTTTTTACGGACTGCCATAACCTGCTTTTTGACTATGATATGGAGGAGATGGAGAGGAGGATGGAGAGTTAGAAATCCTTGTTTTAAGATGATGTACAGTATTGCTCATCTGTAAAAAAAGAAAAAAGTCACACGCTATAGAATCTCTAGAGATACTAAGGGTAAAGCAAGAGGAATGAGTTTGATTGCATTGAAAGATGGTCGTGCTGAAATTGAAAATATTTCATTTCAAACAGTACAAGCTATGATAGAATGGTATGATTTATACTATAAAGATTATCAATCAGATGAGTGACATAGATTTATGAAAAATAATTGTTCCAGATTTACGATACTTTATATTCCTATGTAAAGTTTTTTAGATTAAAGATGATAAAGTAAATTGAAATTATGAAGTTTGACAAATCAATCTTATTTATCAACCAAATTACTGGAGAAATATATTGTTCGTTTCTATTTTTTACATTTGCGATTTGTTATCTGGTGGGCATTATCGCCATAGCGATTGCTTTCACATTCTTTCGTAGGAAATAGAAAGAAGGACAGATGGACAAAGTATTGCCTTGGTTTTTATCGTAAATTGTGCCTCCCTGTAATCATTTGTGCATTGGCAGGTGGTTTTGTCATTTTTAGTCTAGTATTTGGTAGACGGAAATAATGATATTGAAGCATTGCAAAAGAATGGAACCTATCGTACAATGGTAGTATATTTCAGATATACAGGGAGGGGTTGCTGTGCCTTACCGTAAATTAACATCAAGAGATCGGTCTTTTATCAAAGGGCAGACGGACCGCTTGCTGAATCAGATGAATAGCAATGCGGCCTATTTGGGGACAGTTCAGACCTATGAGGCGGCCAAGGCCCGCATGAATCAAGCCTATTTGGCTATGGAGTTGGAAGATGACCCAGAAAAAAAGGTCCGACTGGCAAAATTGGTTGAAACCTATGCTGCCCAAGCCCAGGCTATATTGGATGAGTGGGAAGAAGAGAACAAACAGGCAGAGAAAGCGGCAAGAGATTTCAAGTTGATCTTGTGGCTGACCGTACTGTTCACCCTTAGCTTTGTTTTTCCAGTCAATATCATTCTAGTCATTCTTTTTGCCGTCTGGTTTTATCGAAATTACCTTCGTTCAAGTAGAACTGACCAAGTGATTAAGGCTGCAAATAACCAGTCTTTGACAGAAGAGGCAAGGTTTGAAGACTGGTTGACAGAAAAGATTGTCACTCTCAACAAGGACAAGCGGGAGTGGACCGAGGCTATGCTGACAAAATATGACAACTTAGATGACATAGCAGCAGGTATCGGTGAAATGGATGAGATAGATGAAGTGGCTGGTAAGAACCTTCTACGACGCTATCAGGACATTTTAGCAGATATTGAAAAACTGCCAGATTCTGAACAGAAAACCTATTATTTGGATTTTCATCGGGAAATCATTGCCGACTTGGAAGATATATTTGAACAACTCCATTTTGGATAAGAAAAACCGGTAACAGTACAAGGCTGTTGCCGGTTTTTACTATTCGTCAATGGAGAAGACCAAGACCATGATTTGTATAAAGGTAAAGCCCAGGATAAAGGGCAGGGCAGCCCAGGAAATGACTTCAATCATTTCACTGACAACCAGGCTTGGTCTGGTAAAGATGTCCCATGAATTGAGCCGTGCATAGCGTCCGATGTGAATGGCAAAGCTGGATAGAAGGGAAAGACCGCCAATCAGAAACAGCCTGAACCAGTAGGACTTGATAGAGAAGGCAGAGAAAATCAGCCGCAAACTTTCCACGCCAGTCATAACCCCATAGAAAATACTTGGGACATAGAGCATGAAAAGGATCATGCTTTCCCGTTGCCAGAGGACCGTGTTGGCAAAATGCATGTGGACGATGTCCGTCACCATGTAAAAGGTGTTGGGGTAGAAAAAGAGCCAGAGGAGGCCAGCAATGATTTTGAGGATATTAGATTTTGTGTGGTTGGTGAGGATAGCAAAATCAAGTGCTACCAAAGCCAAAAACATATTCCAAGTCAAGTCTGGTGCTGTGACACCGTAACGCTTTAGACCGGCAGCGATGATGAGGAAAAAAATATGGATAAAAACATTTTTCTTAGTAAACATAGTAAACCTCTTTCTGTAGAATATAAATGCTAGTATATCACATCCAGGAAGAAAAAGGGGACTAGGCATTGTATTGTTTGAACACGTTTAAGAATGGATTAAGAATTAGAAAACAAAAAGAAACAGCTGACCTGTTTCTTTCAACTCATTTATTCATCAACGGCAAAGACCAAGACCATGATTTGTATGAGGGTGAAGCCAAAGATAAAAGGGAAGGTATCCCAAGACATTGCTGCGACCATATTATTAAGAACAGCAAGGGGGCGCGTGAAAATATCCCAAGAGCGAATATTGGCATAGCGACCGATATAAATAGCATAGCTAGCAAAGAGGGATAGACTACCAATAATCAGCAAACGCAAGCCATAGAATTTGACATTGTAGCTTTTGAAAATAGCTTCTAAACTTTCCACGCCAGCCATAATTCCAAAGAGAATCGCTGGGACATAGAGCATAAAGAGGAGCAAGCTGTTGCTTTCCCAGAGGGCTGTGCTGGTAAATTGGAGATTGACCAGTTCGGTCAAAATGTAGAAGGTATTAGGATAGAAGAAGAGCCAAAATGGTGTAATCAAGAGCTTGCTGGCAGTATGATTATTTTGGCGAACCAAAATAGCAAAGTCCAAAGCCAACAAGGCCCAGAGCATATTCCACATCAGGCCGGTATTTTGAACGTCATTTAAGAGCATTCCGACACAAATAATAACAAAAAATAGATGGATTAAGAGATTTTTAGGTGAAAACATAGACAACCCCATTCTTTTTCATAACTTCTTCTAGTATAACATATCTTAGAAGGATTGTGGATGGGAAGTCGCTTTGTTTTTGCACAAAAATATGATAAAATGGGAACATTAGCAAGAAAACTGGAATTGTAGACGCTATTCGACATCTTACTAGAAAAGAGTTTATCATGTCTTTTATCACAACAATTATCGATGACCACTTAGCAGATATTTCTGTCTCCCTGTCTTATTTTGATCGGGAGGGAAATGTTCATGGCGTTACGCACGGGAGCAAGACCTCCTATCCATCCTTTGAGGATTACTATCTGGCTATGGGGGCGTATATTAGTAGCGAAGTACAAAGTAAATATACCAGAAAATTAAGGTTTTGGGCTTTTTGGGAGGCCATACAATTCCCCTCGATTGCTCTTTCTCTATTCATCGGTCTTATTTCCTTGGTTCTTTTTTTCATTACAAAGGGAGAGGGATGGCCTGAGGGGCTTGTAAATATTGCTATGTTCTTTACGATTTCCCCACTTTTTGGATATATATATTACAATTTGTTTTTCAAAACTTGGGCGACAACAAATTTTGAAAATGCCTATTATAGAGAACTAGCTAAGAAACAGTCAACGATTTACACGAAGAAAGTCAAGCGTGAAAAAAATTGGCCATTTATCATCGCTGTTGTTGTGCTACTAGCCTTGGGATACTTTGATAGCTGGACTACATCAGTAAAACTATTACTGATGGGGCTGATTCCATTATTGTTGAGCATGATCGAGGGAATCATCCTAATAGGCCTTATAAAACTTTTTACTACTCTATTCCCAAAAAAGAAAAAAGAGACTTCTGATGCTTTGCAACGTCTATCTCCAGAACTCGATAAGGAGTTAAAAAAGTGTCTCAGGGCGATTTATTTAGATTTTCAAAAAGGGAACTACTCAGATGCCTACAAACGATTTGACACCTCTCAGAAAAGTTGGGAAGAGTTTCACCAAGAGATTCAAAATTTCCTTAATGACCAAGAACTGACTGCCTTCCATACCATTCCCTTTGAGGAGACGGAAATTTCAATTTTAAACGTCACGGCCAGCGATTTTGAGGCCGATTTATTTCTATATGATACTCAGGCGATAGAATTTCCAGAGTTTTATCTCATTTGCAAAGTTAGCTACCAAGACGACACAATAAAAGCAATTGAATTGGTTGAGATAGGCTATTAAAGAAAAGAGTGTATTCTCCATGAAGGTCCTCTGATGATAGATTTAACAATGTTGCCTTCGTTTTTCTCTGAAAAAACAGAAAGTTATAGCAATTGAAATCGTTTAAGCTGCATTTTTTTAGATATGTAGTTAGTATGATATGGATGAGCAGTCGTAAATTTTACTCTATATATTTTAATTTACTCCGATACTTTGTAGTTTTCTCACAGTCTTAATCGAATTGGACATGTTTTATACATGAAAGGAATGAATTTCTAAGGTAAATGTCTTAGCTATAAATTTAACCGAACAATATATCAGAACACTATCCACTCAAGAAATGGGAGTAGCAAGTAGATTGATATATAGGAACTAAAACTTTTAAAGACCAGTTGCCTGGTCTTTTTTTTGACTTCAAATTGTGGTATAATTGGCTGGTATCAAAAACGCGTTCCATTAGCGCGGAAAGGAAAAAACATGTCAAAAACACCATTTTATATCACCACGCCGATTTATTATCCTTCTGGTAAACTTCACATCGGGTCGGCCTACACAACTATTGCCTGCGATGTCTTGGCTCGCTACAAGCGTCTCATGGGCCACGAGGTCTTCTATCTGACAGGGCTTGATGAGCACGGGCAAAAGATTGAGGAGAAGGCAAAAGAAGCTGGTCTGACACCACAAGCCTACGTTGATGGCATGGCGGTTGGCGTTAAAGAGCTCTGGAACTTGCTCGACATCTCTTACGACAAATTTATCCGCACGACTGATGATTACCACGAGGAAGTGGTGGCGGCTGTTTTTGAAAAATTGCTGGCGCAGGACGATATTTACTTGGGAGAGTATTCTGGTTGGTACTCCGTATCGGACGAGGAATTTTTCACCGAGAGTCAATTAGAAGAAGTCTTCCGAGATGAAAACGGTAAGGTAACAGGCGGTATCGCTCCGAGCGGTCACGAGGTTGCCTGGGTTTCAGAAGAATCCTACTTCCTCCGCCTCAGCAAGTATCAGGATAAATTGGTTGAGTTCTTCAATGCTCACCCAGACTTTATCCAGCCAGACGGCCGCCTAAATGAAATCATGAAAAACTTCATCGAGCCAGGCTTGGAAGATTTGGCAGTGTCACGTACTTCATTTACATGGGGTGTACCTGTACCGTCCAATCCTAAACACGTTGTTTATGTTTGGATAGATGCGCTGCTCAACTACGCAACTGCCTTGGGTTATGGTCAGGAAGAAACAGCCAACTACGACAAGTTTTGGAATGGAACAGTTTACCACATGGTTGGCAAGGACATTCTTCGTTTCCACTCCATTTACTGGCCAATCATGCTCATGATGTTGGATATGAAGTTGCCAGACCGCTTGGTCGCTCATGGCTGGTTTGTCATGAAAGATGGCAAGATGTCCAAGTCTAAGGGCAATGTGGTCTATCCAGAAATGTTGGTCGAGCGTTTCGGTTTGGATCCACTGCGTTACTACCTCATGCGTAGTCTGCCAGTTGGCTCTGACGGAACCTTTACACCAGAAGACTACGTTGGCCGTATCAACTATGAACTGGCCAATGACCTTGGAAACTTGCTCAACCGTACGGTTGCTATGATTAACAAGTATTTCGGCGGTCAGGTACCAACTTTTGTGGCCAACGTGACTGATTTTGATGCAGACTTGGCGGCAGTAGTAGCTGACAACGTGGCAAGCTACCACAAGTATATGGAAGCTGTTGACTATCCACGCACCTTGGAAGCTGTTTGGAATATCATCTCCCGTACCAACAAGTACATCGATGAAACAGCACCGTGGGTCTTGGCAAAAGAAGTAGCTGACCGTGACAAGTTGGCAGCGGTTATGGCTCACTTGACAGCAGGTCTTCGTGTGGTGGCGCACCTCATTCAACCATTTATGATGACGACGTCTAATGCCATTATGGAACAACTTGGTTTGGGAACAGAATTTGATCTTGAAAACCTTGACTTTGCAGGTCTTCCAGCTGGTTTGACAGTGGTCGCAAAAGGTACGCCTATCTTCCCGCGTCTGGATATGGAAGAGGAAATCGCCTATATCCAAGCCCAAATGGGTGGCAGCTCTGCTATTTCCCAAGAGGAAGAAAAAGAGTGGAACCCAGCCGACGTGGAACTCAAAAACGAGAAAGCTGCGATCAAGTTCGAGGACTTTGATGCGGTTGAAATCCGTGTGGCCGAAGTCAAGGAAGTAGCCAAGGTGGAGGGATCTGATAAGTTACTTAAATTCCGCTTGGATGCTGGTGACGGTCAGGATCGCCAAATCCTGTCTGGTATCGCCAAGAACTATCCAAATGAGCAAGAGTTGGTCGGCAAGAAAGTCCAAATCGTTGCCAACCTCAAGCCACGTAAGATGATGGGCTTGCTCAGCCAGGGCATGATCCTCTCAGCCGAACATGGTGACAATTTAACACTCTTAACAGTCGATCCATCCGTGCCAAACGGCAGTCAGATTGGGTAAAATTACTTAAAAAGACACAAAAACCAGCCTAGTCAGCTGGTTTTTTGAGTGCTTTCCATTCCTCTTCTAGGATTGCCATGATGAGTGTATCGGCATAACTGTCTGCTGTCTTCTGGCTGTCACGCTTGATGCCTTCCAAACGAAAGCCAGCTTTTTCATAGGCACGTTTCGCACGCGGATTGAAGGAAAAAACTTCCAGTTCCAAGCGATGTAAGCCAACCTGCTCAAAAGCAAAGTCTCTGGTTTTCTCGACTGCCCAAGTGCCCAGACCTTGTCCCAGATAGTCCTCGTCAAAGATAACGATACGGAAGTTAGCATAGCTGTTCTCCCAATCCAGTTCATTGATAACCGACTCACCGATAAAGGTCCCGTCAGGTGCAATCATTATAAAATCAAACCGGTCAGGGTCAGTGACAATCCGGTTGTAGTAGCTGACAACATCCTCTTTCTTATAAGTTCCCGAACTCCCTGTCAGACGATAAATTTCAACGGAAGGCTTGGTAAAACAGTCCTCATAGTATTTCTCCGCAAAGCCCGCTTGAAAGGACTGTAGGACAAAGCCGTCCTTTTCCCATTTGGCAATTTTTTTGGTCATTTTCCATCTCCTTTTCATCATTTTACCACAACTTTGCGAACTAATAAAGAGAGGAGGTTTTATGTTAGTTGCACTTGATGAAGATGGACAAGTTTTTAATGTCTTGGAAAATCCTGCGCCGCAAGGCAGTTTTTCCTGTCCGGGTTGTGGAGGCCTGGTCCGATACAAGTCTGGAAAGGTTCTGCGTTCGCACTTTGCACATGTTTCCCTGCGGGATTGTAGTTACTTCTCCGAGAATGAGTCCGCCCAGCACCTGTCACTTAAGTCCAGTCTCTATAACTGGTTGGCTAAAAACGAACTGGTTGAACTTGAAAAATGCCTGCCAAAGATTGGCCAGGTCGCTGATTTATTGGTCAATAATAGTCTGGCCTTGGAAGTTCAATGTTCTAGCCTCCCCATTACTCGTTTGCAGGCGAGAACAATAGCCTATCATGTTGCAGGTTATCAGGTTGTTTGGATGCTTGGCAAGGATTTGTGGCTCAAGGGACGACTGACCAATTTGCACAAGCAATTTCTCTCCTTTAGTATGAATATGGGCTTCTACATTTGGGAGTTGGATGCCGAGAAGAAAGAGTTACGTCTTCGTTACCTCATTCATGAAGATTTGCGGGGCAAGGTTCATTGTCTGACCAAGGTCTTTCCTTTTGGTCAGGGAGATTTGCTGTCTGTTCTTCGGTCACCATTTGCTAAGCAATCCTTGTCATATTTCACTTGTTCGTGTGATCAGGGCTTGCTAGACTATGTTGCTAAACAACTCTATTACCGTACTCCCAAGTGGATGAACTTACAGGCGGAGGCCTATCAGCAAGGAAAAAACTTGCTCAGTCAGTCCTTGGAAGACTTCTATCCCCAAATCCGTCTGCCCCGCTCTGCCATTGGCTTTGCCCAAATCAAGCAAGACCTGACACCGATTTACCAAGCATTTGATCGGTTTTACGACAAAGCAAAAGATAAGAGTAGACAAATCTTGTATCCACCTATAATGTATAGACAATTTATGTAAATAATGATATAATAAAAAAGGTTTACAAGGAGGTTCGTGGAATGAAATTCAGTCGTTTTACCTTAGTAACTGCCTCTTTACTGCTAATAGCTTGCTTATCAGCTTGTGCTGTCAGGTATGAGGAAGGGCAAACAAGCACTGCCTCGAGTCAGCAATTGCAAACAATCAATGAGGATGAAGTACAGAAGTTTACCTCCCTACATAGTCAGAAAGTAGTCTCTAAGGAAATAGCGGAAAGCGGAGGTACCAGCATTACCTTTGATGATGGAACTGAGTATGTTCATGTCTCCGATACAACCGTTGGGGAATATTATATGCTTTCCTATCCAAGTGGTTGTAAGGTAACCTATTTCGTTGAAAGTGGTGATTATACTGTAGCGACAGATGAATACGAAGGCGAAGACAAAGCAAGTGCAGCTAAGGGACAGGTCGGCCAGTATTTTGTAGACAGTGGCTATTCTATTTCTTTTGCAAATGATGGCGCCCTCCTCATTGATTTACAAGGAAATTTCACCCACCAGTATGATGGCAAGGAGAAAAAAGGTAATATTAAAGATGCTGAAGGAAGCAGTTACGTTGACGATTTGTTAAATAAATATGGTATCCCCAATCTTGCATTCTATGACAGATTTGTCAAGGAAGCAGTAGCAGATGCCAAGACCTACTTTACTACTGATGAGTAGGTTGTAAGCCCTCACTTTTCAATGGAAAGCGAGGCTTTTTTGTGGTAAAATAATAGGAACGGAGGATTTATTATGTCTAAACAACGTCATGAAATTGAAGAAAAATACCAGTGGGATTTGACCACTATTTTCCCAACAGATGAAGCCTGGGAAGCAGAACTTGCAGATTTACAAGCTGAAACTGAAAAAACAAAAGAATTTGCAGGTCACTTGCTCGACTCTGCTAAGAGCCTCTTGGAAATCAGCGAGACCCAGCTTGGCCTCATGCGCCGACTTGAAAAGCTCTATGTCTATGCGTCCATGAAGAACGACCAGGATACTCGAGAAGGCAAGTACCAGGAGTTTCAAGCCAAGGCTTTGGCCCTTTATTCAGCCTTTTCACAAGCTTTCGCCTTCTATGAGCCAGAATTTATGGCCATTACTGAGGAGCAACTGGAAGCTTTCAAGGCAGAAGAGCCAGCTCTTACTCAGTACAGTCACCAATTTGAAAAACTCTTGGCAGCCAAGGACCACATCTTGTCACAGGAAGTAGAAGAAGTCCTTGCAGCGACCAGTGAGATTTTCGATGCTCCGTCTGAAACCTTCTCTGTTTTGGACAATGCCAGCCTGCGTTTCCCAGAAATCGCAGACGAGGACGGCAAGTTGGTGCCCCTTTCTCATGGCAACTACATCTCCTTTATGGAGTCCAAAAACCGCGAAGTGCGTCAAGAGGCCTACGAGGCACTCTACGAAACCTACGAGCAGTTCCAGCATACCTACGCCAAGACCCTTCAGTCTAACGTTAAGGTCAATAACCTGAAAGCTCGTTTGCGGAAGTACGACTCTGCCCGCCACGCAGCCCTTTCTGCCAACTTTATCCCAGAGTCCGTTTACGATACATTAGTATCAGCAGTCAACAAGCACCTCCCGCTCTTGCACCGCTACATCAATTTGCGTAAGAAACTCTTGGGTATTGACGACCTTAAGATGTACGATATGTACACACCACTTTCTAGCACAGACACAAAAGTTACTTATGAGGAGGCCTTGGTTACCTGTGCCGATACCTTGGATATCTTTGGTGATGAGTACGCGGCCATTGTCAAAGAAGCCTTTGAAAACCGCTGGATTGATGTCCATGTCAACGAAGGCAAACGTTCAGGAGCCTATTCAGGTGGTGCCTATGACACCAACGCCTTCATGCTCCTCAACTGGCAGGATAATTTGGACAATATGTACACCCTGATTCACGAGACTGGTCACTCTATGCACTCTATGTTAACCCGCAAGAACCAGCCTTATGTATACGGCCACTATTCGATTTTCCTGGCAGAAATTGCCTCTACAACCAACGAAAATCTCTTGACAGAGAAGCTCTTGGCAGAAGTGGAAGACGACAAGACCCGCTTTGCTATTCTCAATCACTACCTCGACGGTTTCCGTGGAACGGTCTTCCGTCAAACCCAGTTTGCTGAGTTTGAGCAGGCTATTTACAAGGCTGACCAGGAAGGTCAAGTCTTGACTGCTGACTTCCTCAACCAGCTTTATGGTGAACTTAACGAGAAGTATTACGGCTTGTCTGCGGAAGAAAATCCATTGATTCAGTATGAGTGGGCTCGTATTCCACATTTCTATTACAATTTCTATGTTTACCAATATTCAACTGGCTTTGCGGCAGCGTCTGCTTTGGCAGACAAGATTGTCAATGGTAGCCCAGAGGACAAGGAAAACTACCTCAACTACCTCAAGGCTGGTAGCTCTGATTATCCACTCAATGTCATTGCAAAAGCTGGCGTGGATATGACCAAGGAAGACTATCTCAACGATGCCTTCAAGGTCTTTGAAGCCCGCTTGACAGAGTTGGAAGCTCTCGTTGAGAAAGGTGTGCACCTATAAGATGATTTCCTACAAACGATCTTTAGTCTATCCGCTTGTCAGTTTTAACCTTGCGGCGCTGATTAGCATCGGTGTGATGACCAAACCAGAACCTGCAGTTGGACTAGGACTTGTCTTTCTCCTGGTCGCTATCCTATCGGCTATCTATGCGTATGTCTTGCGCCAGCAGGGTGAAGTCTTTCTCTTAACAGCTGAAGGATTGGACTTTCAGGAAAAAATCGGCTCACCACGCCAGCATTTTTCAATGGAAGAAATTGGAGAGATGCGCTATATAGTGCGGCCTATTTATCGGGATTTTTTGTCGCATAAGCTGAGGATTGTTGGAAATTCAGGGAATTTGTTAGTTGAAGTGAATTTGAATGCCCTGGCTGGAGCGGACTTTAACGACATTTACCATTTTGTGCAAGAAGTCGCTCCCTATGTCCAGTGGGATTTTCCTACGAATTAAGAAGGAGGAAGCATGCTAACAGAAAATCAATTGCAGGATATTTTTGAAATAGCTGAAATCCTGTCAAATAGCGACAGAGACCTGTTCGCACAGTTGAAAGAGGTAGTTTTTGCAACGGATCCCAATCATATTTTGAATATGTTCGAGTCCTATTTGTCAGCTGAGGAGTTTGACCAATTTTTGGACCAGGTGACGGAGTCAGAAAAAGACAATTTATGGTTGATTTTAGTCACGCTGTTAACCAAGCAGGACTATATTTTCCCTTATGATATAGAAGTTGACTTGACGGATTTTATCAATGGTTTCGATCAGCTCAAACAGGTACGTGCTGCAGGTATTTTACTAAAATTGGATCCGGATGGACTCAATTCAGGCGCCAATCTTGCTCAGTGGCTCGTAACGATCAATGCCAAGTTTGAAGCTGAAGGCTTGGCTTCGGGCTTGCTATCAATTACAGAAGACAAGCTTTATGTTTTCTTTAATCAGATTGAAAAAGTAGCCCGGTTGCAGCAGCTGGCACAAGGACTTGATATTGTGATTGCCTAATCATTGAGTATGAATGTGTTATTTTGGGGAATAAAAAGGGCAAGCCTTGCTTACCCAAATAATTTTTTCCAGAAGGAAGGTTTTGTATCTTCCTTTTTTTCTATTTTTGTCATCCATTCTGGAAAGTTTGCTGCGAATGCAATATCCTCCTTATCGACAGCATGGTCCGTGTGGAATAGGAGAGCATAAGGAGAAGCGCCAACTTTCTCATCGATAATGCTGGCTGTGATGCTCCCCTGCTGAGCAATTTTCATCAGTGCGATTTGCAGGCTATCGGACAGGGAAGGGGACAACTTGAGAAAGAGAGGACTGGTTTCTGACAGGAGTTTTTGGCAGATAGAAGCAAAGTTCTTTGCCAGGTCAGGATGATTGGCCTCTTCAAAATTGAGGATGAGGACCACCCGTTCGCGGAAGGTTCCCATGTATTTACGCTGTTGGTCAGGGTCCAGTCTGGTCTCGCCAGATGCTTTTTGTAAAATGGTAGAATGTAAATCAGTCATGTTGATTAGTATAACATAGTTGAAAAAGTTCGCAAAGGAAGACGCTTACATTATTTCTTTCAGCAAAATAACCTATTTTTTCTTGAAAAATCCCTGCTTTTAAGGTATGATAGCTTTGTAACAATTTTAAACTCATAAGGAGAGTAATATAATGTCAATTATTACTGATGTTTACGCTCGCGAAGTCCTTGACTCACGCGGTAACCCTACACTTGAAGTTGAAGTTTATACTGAATCAGGTGCTTTCGGACGTGGTATGGTTCCTTCAGGAGCTTCTACTGGTGAACACGAAGCAGTTGAACTTCGCGACGGTGACAAGTCTCGTTACCTTGGTCTTGGTACACAAAAAGCTGTTGACAACGTAAATAACGTGATTGCTGACGCTATCATCGGTTATGACGTTCGTGATCAACAAGCTATCGACCGCGCTATGATCGCTCTTGACGGTACTCCTAACAAAGGTAAATTGGGTGCAAACGCAATCCTCGGTGTTTCTATCGCTGTTGCGCGTGCAGCTGCTGACTACCTTGAAGTGCCACTTTACACTTACCTTGGCGGATTCAACACTAAAGTATTGCCAACTCCAATGATGAACATCATCAACGGTGGTTCTCACTCAGACGCTCCAATCGCTTTCCAAGAATTCATGATCTTGCCAGTTGGCGCTCCTTCATTCAAAGAAGGTCTTCGTTGGGGTGCTGAAGTATTCCACGCTTTGAAGAAAATCTTGAAAGCTCGTGGTTTGGTAACAGCTGTTGGTGACGAAGGTGGTTTCGCTCCTAAGTTCGAAGGAACTGAAGACGGTGTTGAAACAATCATCGAAGCTATCGAAGCTGCTGGTTACGAAGCTGGCGAAAACGGCATCATGATCGGTTTTGACTGTGCGTCATCTGAGTTCTATGACAAAGAGCGTAAAGTTTACGACTACACTAAATTCGAAGGCGAAGGCGCTGCTGTTCGTACATCTGCAGAGCAAATCGATTACCTTGAAGAATTGGTTAACAAGTACCCAATCATCACTATCGAAGATGGTATGGATGAAAACGACTGGGATGGCTGGAAAGCACTTACTGAGCGTCTTGGCAAACGCGTTCAATTGGTTGGTGACGACTTCTTCGTAACAAACACTGACTACCTTGCACGTGGTATCAAAGAAGGTGCTGCTAACTCAATCCTTATCAAAGTTAACCAAATCGGTACTCTTACTGAAACATTTGAAGCTATCGAAATGGCTAAAGCAGCTGGCTACACTGCCGTTGTATCACACCGTTCAGGTGAAACTGAAGATTCAACAATCGCTGACATCGCAGTTGCAACTAACGCTGGCCAAATCAAGACTGGTTCATTGTCACGTACAGACCGTATCGCTAAATACAACCAATTGCTTCGCATCGAAGATCAACTTGGTGAAGTTGCAGTCTACAAAGGCTTGAACTCATTCTACAACTTGAAAAAATAAATTAATACAGTGTACTAATTTATCCCTAAGCTAGCATAGCGAGGGCCATAGTAAGAACAAGTCCGAAGATTTTCGGACTTGTTTTTCAATGTCCGGTGGACTGTTTTATCCCTGAGCTAGCATAGCGAGGGTTATAATAAGGACAAGTCTGGAAATTTCCAGACTTGTTTTTCGTAGTACACTGTACTAATTTATCCCCGAACTAGGATAGCTAGGGTTATAGTGGAAACAAGTTCGGAATTATCTGGACTTGTTTTTTGTCGTGCAGTGTACAACTTATCCCTATGGCTCTCGAACTAGCAAGGTTTTAAGGATATGAAGATGCCCTCTGATTTAATTGGGAGGATTTTTGTAAAGTGGGGCAAATAAGGGTCACTATTTTACATGGAATTTTTATGGCAACATTGTTGGTTGTATTTACAGTCTTGATTATCTTATGTTGGTGATTGTGGTACCTATCTCCGATATTGTACAAATAGAACGAGAAATTGTATAATATCTAAGAAAAGCAGGTTAAAAAAAGAGTGGGAATTGAACTGCACCCCAAAAGTTAGACACAAAATCTAACGATTGGGGTGTTTTTCTTATGAAATTAAGTTATGAAGATAAACTAGAAATATAAGAGCTGAGAATGATTGACGTGTCGTGGGTCAACCTTAGCAATATATACAAGGTCACTATTGCCAATCTCACCTACATGATAAAACTCATGGATCGATATGGCGTGGAAAGCGTTGAAAAAGGTAAAAATAGGTATTATTCACCTGAATTAAAGCAAGAAATAATGGATAAGGTCTTGATTCATGGGT
>NZ_JBIMJO010000010.1:0-87454 GCF_043674095.1 Streptococcus sp. A25 | reverse complement strand
TCTTCTCTTGCCCAGTAGATTCTACTATGATTAACTTCTAGAATGTCTAATTCGTCATTGAACATGGCTTGTTCCTCCTTACTCCAGCTGGCGAAGTCCAGGGCATGCTCGGCTTGGTGGATGATTTTATCTAGAGGAGCTGTAAATTCTCGGTTCCCGAAAAATTCAAACCATTTCTTAAGCTGGTTTTTATCGAAAGTTTCGGGCTGGTATTTGTCCAACTCTAGAAAAGCCATTTTGAGCAAGCTGTGGTCCTTGGGACTATCCTTTAGCTTGATGGTTAGTTCTTGATTAGTGGTTTCTTCTCGAATGGAGAAGATATGAAAGGCCTTATCGTCTGGGAAATAATTTTTCTCCAAAAGGGCGATACCGTAGACCGGATAAAGCCGTTCATGGATCAAATGTGTCTCCTGAAATTCCTTGCGGATATTTTCAAAATTATCATGCACCTGGCTACAAATATAGGTCCATAGCCGATTCACAAAGGACCGTTGCTTGACAATCTGGATTTCAATGATGACTTGCGTGCCGTCATCCAGCTCAACCAAGATATCTGTGACGGTATAAAATCCTCTCGGCAGTCCGTCCTGTGGTAGGCGAATCTGGTGACCGTCTAGTAATTCTACAGATTTGACAGGTAGGTCTAATATATCTGCTATAAAGTGCTTGGTAACTTCCTTATTTTGGAAGATTTTTTTTGCTACGGTGTCGTAGGTGGGTTTGAGTCTGGTATGTCGCATAGGTTTTCTCCTTAAGTATAGAATTCCTTGAACATTCCAAACTATTTCCTACTTATATTTTAGCAGTTTTCATTAAAAAGTTCAAGGTTGATAATGTGGGACAGGGTCCTCTATCTTATTTATTCGTATTTATAAGGAGAAAAAAAGAGAAACCTTGCGATTTCTCTCTTGAATTATTTCATTTTTTCTTTGATTTCATCGTATGAAAGGGGGTGGACATCTTCTTCATCGTGCTCTGTTTTTTCAGGCATTTTGCCTTTTTCATAGAGCGATTTGATTTGAACGCTGTCCAATGTTTCATACTTGAGTAGGGCTTCTGCAATCAACTGGTGTTTTTCACGGTTGTCTTGGATGATTTCAGCTGCTTTGTTATGGGCTTCTGTCAGGAGATTACGTACTTCTGTGTCCAGTTCGTAAGCAGTTTGCTCAGAAATATATTTTTGAGTAGTTTGGGCACCAAACATAGCATGGCTACCTTCGTACTGCATTGGTCCCATTTTTTCACTCATACCATATTCAGCAACCATAGCACGCGCCATTTGCGTTGCTTGCTCAAAGTCATTTGAGGCACCTGTGGTTTGAGTATTAAAGATAATTTCTTCTGCTACACGACCACCCATAAGCCCAGCCAATTGCTCTTTCATGTCTTCCTTAGATAGAAGCATTTGATCTTCTTTAGGAAGGGCAATCATATAACCACCAGCGCGACCGCGAGGGACAATAGTAACCTTGTGAACTTCACGTGCATTTGATAGGACAAGGCCGACAATGGTATGACCTGCCTCATGGTAGGCAACGATTTCACGCTCTTTAGCTGAAATCTGACGGTCTTTCTTAGAAGGTCCGGCGATAACCCGGTCTTCCGCCTCGTCAATATCCGAAGCATCGATAACGGTTTTATTGCGTCGAGCTGCAACAAGAGCAGCTTCGTTGAGGACATTTTCCAAATCGGCTCCGACGAAACCTGGTGTTTGTTGGGCAACCAATTTCAAATCAACATCATCAGCCAGCGGTTTATTCTTGGAGTGCACCTTGAGAATAGCTTCGCGGCCCTTGACATCTGGGCGACCAACCAAGACCTTGCGGTCAAAACGACCTGGACGAAGAAGAGCTGGGTCTAAAACATCACTACGGTTTGTAGCTGCAATAACGATAATGCCTTCATTTCCTTCAAAACCATCCATTTCAATCAGGAGTTGGTTGAGGGTCTGCTCACGCTCATCGTTACCACCGCCCATGCCGACACCACGTTGGCGACCGACAGCATCAATCTCGTCGATGAAAATGATGGCTGGAGCTGCTTTTTTAGCGTCTTCAAAGAGGGAACGAACACGGCTGGCACCGACACCGACAAACATTTCAACGAAGTCTGAACCAGAAATCGAGAAGAATGGGACACCTGCTTCGCCGGCTACTGCCTTGGCAAGAAGGGTTTTACCAGTCCCTGGAGGGCCTTCCAAGAGGACACCTGCTGGAATACGGGCACCGAGTTTGGTAAAGCGTTTTGGATCTTTCAAAAACTCAACAACTTCGACCAACTCTTGCTTTTCTTCTTCCGCACCTGCTACGTCTGAGAAGCGGACCTTGACATTGTTCTTTTCAAAGGCTCTGGCCTTGTTACGACCGAAGTTCATAGCGCCTCGGGCACCTCCGCCTCCTTGATTCATCATCATGAAGAAGAATCCACCGAAAATAATCAAGGGAAGGAAGTTGAGGATAATGCTAAACCAGAGACTGTTAGAGCTTTCTGGCTTTATCGTAACTTTAATCCCGTTTTCATTGGCCAGGGTTTGAAGTTCTGATAGATTTGTCTCGGAAGGTAAAATCAGGGATTTGAAGTTTTTGTACTTGATTGTCTCTGAAACTTGGAACAATTTAATAGAAGAGGCTAGCTCGTCTTTGGCTGTTTGTTCCTTTTTGTACTTACCTGTAATTTCGATAACGCTTGAATCAGGCTGGTAGGTTAGTTCTGATACATTATCATTTTTAAGCTCGGTAATGACTTGAGAATAGGGAATTTCTTGCACTGTTACTTGTTTGCCAGCGTTAAAAAATTGGAAGGCTGTCAAAAGAGTCGCAATGACAAGAATAATGAGAAAAGGATTTTTTATAAATCCTTTATTTGGTTGATTGTTCATAATAATAGTAGGAAACCTTTTCTATTTTGTATAAACTTCCTCTTTCAGTACTCCAACATAAGGAAGATTACGGTAATTTTCGTTGTAATCTAGACCAAAACCGACTACAAACTCATTTGGAATAGTGAAGCAGGTATAGTCTGGCTCAATTTCAACAACACGGCCTTCTGGTTTATCCAAAAGAGTCGCAATTTTGATAGAAGCTGCTTGACGGAGGGCAAAAAGCTCCTTGAGTTCTTTCAGGGTACGGCCAGTATCAATAATGTCCTCTACAAAGATAATGTGACGACCAGCGACGCTATTGTCCAAATCCTTGATGATTTTTACGGTACCGCTACTTTCTGTACCACCGTGGTAGCTAGAAACGACCATGTAGTCTGTCTCTACATGGGCATCGATATGCTTCATCAATTCAGCCATGAAAGGAATAGATCCTTTCAAAATACCCACAAGAAGAGGATTTTTGTCTGCATAATCCTGGGCCAAGATTTGACCTAACTCTTTGCTTTTCGCAATGATTTCTTCTTCTGAAACGAGAACTTTTTTAATATCATTATCCAACATAATGTTTTACTCTTTCTGTTTGATATATAAGATAGCTTTCATTATACCATTTTTTGCAGATTTACTCAAATCAGTGATAAGCAGATTGGCAATTCCATAAATTTTTTCAGCCTGTTGGACAACTATGGCTTCTTTTCGTACTTGCTGAGGAATTTTTTGGTCAATAAACCAGCGACGGAGTTTCTTCTGAACACCATTTATGAGAATGCTGTCTCCTGCCTGTCTGCTGCGTAAGGTAATGGGGCTATCTGGTTGCAGATAAAGGATTTGTTGGGCATCTTCCAGTGGTTGATTGAGGGAAAATAGGTAGTCCCCATAAGTGAAGATACCGTCTGATTCTATCACAAGGGGAGCTAGTGCTTCATCCGTCTGAGGTTGGATTTTGCTGATGCAAAACTGATGATAATCTTTTTCTAATTGGTAGCCGTTTTTTAGGCTGTGACGATAATTGGCCTTGGATCGTAAAATATGGAGGACTTGGTCAAACTGAGCAGCTGTCAATTGAAGGTCTGGGAATTGTTCTAAATATTCTTCCAGAAGAAAACTTTGTACAGCCTGGGTTTGCTGCTGAAAATGCTGGAGGTTGGTGATTTCTACATCTTTGGTCAAATCACGCAGGGCTTGGACCAACTGTTGGCTTTCGGATGCTAACTGGAGGAGATTCTTATCCAGCTGAGGATTTTCCTGTCTCAATTGTGGCAAATAGGTATTTCGGATACGGTTTCGTAAATAAGCTGGACTGGTATTGCTAGAATCTTCAAAATGGACTATTGCTGGAAAATCAGATTTTTGAAAGGTCAGCAAGGGACGAATCAGCTGGCCAGGTCCGAAGTCTTGGACTGGCTGGATTGCTGAGATGTGACGCAGTCGATTGCCACGGAGAATCCGCATGAAAACTGTCTCAGCCTGGTCGTCCGCATGATGCCCCGTGACCAGAGCAGTATAGCCTTTCTGGTCCATGACTTGTTTGAAAAAGTCATAGCGCCATTTCCGCGCAGCATTTTCCGAGAAAGCTCCTTGAAAATGTGAAATATAAACAGGAAGTCGTAGTTGAGTCGCTAATTCTTTGATATAGCGCTCCTCTTCCTGGGATTCTGGTCGTTGCTGGTGGTTGATATGTGCTATGCCTAGTTCGATATCTAGCTTCTCCCTGCTGTCGTATAGGAGCTGCAAAAGTGTCAGGGAATCCAGTCCACCGGATACAGCCACCAAAACTTTTCTGTGTTTATCAAAAAAGTGACCTTGGCGTGTCACTTTTATAAATCTTTCTTTCATTACTTTAAAATCTCGTAAATATCCTTGGCAATTTGTGAAATGTCGTCGTAGCTTGCCTTGTCCGTGAAGATGGACAAGATGAAGGGTGAGTCTGTGTAGACAAGAGCCACGTCGTGCCTAAAATCATAGGCGTCACCTATCTTATGGGCCACCGGAACCGGAATGTCCTTGGGAATGCGCTGGTCATCGAACCTGGTTTCCTTGAGACTATCAAGTACAAACCCACCCTGGTGGTAAATAGCTTCCATCATCAGTCCAGCTACTTTTGGAGATGTTTCACGTGTAACCATGTCCCATTTTTGACCAGTGATGGAGGTGATGTCATCGTAAAACTGCTGATTAAACTTGTCAGCCAGGTAGTAGCCGACAATATTGCTTGCGACATTGTCAGACTCTTTGGCGATACGGTTGAGCAGGTCGTCAACTTGGTATTCTTTATTGTCAACTCGCTTGCTGATGGATCCACTGCCTGCAGGGTCATAGGCTCCATCAAAGTCCTCTGTCTCCTTTACATACTTGACCTTATCTGTCAATTTAAAACGCCCTAAATCAATTTGTTTTTGGGCATAATAGAGTGTAGGAAGCTTAGAAACACTGGCTGCATATAGAATCTTATCCTGATTGATACCTGCTTCTAACTGACTTGACACTTGCTTGACATATATAGAGTAGTTGTCTTTGTTGTATTTTGTGTCTAGGAGTTTTTGAACTCCTTCCATCCTATTATCTTGGGTTGACAAGTGGTCAAGTAGAGCCCAGCCCTTGCCGACAATCTGAACAAACTGACCTCTCGGTGTCTCCACGAGTGTGTCAACCTGAACAGGCTGATAAGGAGGAAGAGTACTTTCTTTTTCATCCTGCTTTGTAGAAACAGGACTGGTTAAAATTCGAGTATTCTCCTTGGTCCAATAGGTCTGTTCAAGACCTACCTGGTTTAAAATCCTGTCATCTGCTACTTGGTCTTGACTAGCCAAAACATAGGTGCCATCCGATAGTGTGAAAACCTGCTGGTGGTGGTTATTTACCTCTAAACCTGCTAGTTCCAAACTGGAATTAGGCCCTATCTTGTGACTATAGTGGGTCAGGTCCATATCCTTAAACACATGGAGTTCTGTCAGGGAAATCGGGTTGCTAGGTAGGCTATGAAAGATGGGTTGGTATTCTTTTTGATTGAAAGTTACGTACTCTTCTTGCGTGATTTCAAAGGGGACTTCTGTGCTGTCCACAATGGTTGCAGAAAATAAAATTGGCAAGAGGAGTATGACTAATTTTTCCTTCATTCTCCATTCTTTCTATTTGGAAATTTCTTGTTGTGGATCAACGGACACTTTTAGCTGTTGATTTTTTTCAGTGAGTTCTTCTAATTTGTCATCGGAATAGGACAAAAATAACTCAACATTTTTTAATAAATCTTCTGTCATTGGGGCAACAATCCTGGAATATTGTAGATAAACTCGCCATCTTTTGAAAACTGATACTTGGCGCGGACATATTTTGCAGCATATTCTTCATCCTGCAATTTTTTGACTAGGGCATCACGAAGTTCCTTCTCACGAGAAAGGTCTTTGTACTGATTTTCCAATTCAACTAGTTTGGCTTCATTTTGCTTCAATTTCTGATGACTAGCCACTAGATTATAGGTTGGCAACATAAAGAGAAAAATCACCAAGACAATGACCGTCGCTAAAAAACGGTTTTTTTGCTGTTTTTCTAGCTCTTTGCGGTGAAATCTTTCCTTCTCAGCATCAATAAAACGATTGCTGATTTGGAGAACCTTAGATTTTTTCATCTGCTTCTATCCTTTTTTCGCTAACGATTTCGTACATTTTCAGAGCGTCTTCTTTCTTGGTCGAGTCTTTCATTTCCAAGACCTTGACTGTCAAGAGTTTGTTTCCAAATTGGATTTCGATTTGATCATTGATTTTGACATCCGTTGAAGACTTTGCCAAAATTCCGTTGATTTTGATACGGCCCTTGTCTGCCACTTCTTTTGCAACTGTCCGGCGCTTGATAATACGGGATACTTTTAAATATTTATCTAGTCTCATTTGAATTACCTCAACTAAATATTATATCATTTTTTAAAGTTTTTGGTAGAATAGGATAACTTTGTTACCAAAATGTAAAAAGAGAGTTTGGAAACTCTCTCACCAAAATATGAGTGCTGAAATGACTACTCCTGCGAAGAAAATGAGAATTGATGCATTCAATGAATTAAACAGTTCGGCACAATCAACCTTTACTTAACTTAATTTGGGCCAATTTTTCTGCGAATTGGATCAATTCCTCCAAGATTTCATAATCCTTCTGTTTTTGAAGGGTAAAAATTACTTCTAAACGGCCCCGATTCTCTGCAATTTGGACCTTGAGATTGGTCACCGATAGGGCCTGGAAATAATCCTGGGTCAGGAAAATTTGACCAGCCATGGGCTCAAAGGAAATTGTAATCTGCTGTTTCTTTCTAAGGACACTATGGCAGAAAACCTGGTCCAGATAAGATTTGAGGAGACCAATTTCTAGCAAATAAGCTACAACATCCGGATAGTCTCCGAAGCGATCGACCAACTCTTCCTGCAATTCTTGATAGTTTACACGGCTGTCAATGTTCTTGATCCGCTTGTAAATCTCGATTTTTTGACGCTGGTCTGAAATGTATTCACTCGGTAAATAGGCATCAATCTGCAAATTGATTTCCGTATTACTCTTCTGACGCTGGCCAGCTTTACCTTGCTTTTCAAGAATGGCCTGTTCCAAAAGCTGAGAGTACATTTCATAGCCGACTGAGTCAATAAAGCCAGACTGGGCTGCACCGAGAATATTTCCCGCACCGCGGATGGACAGGTCCTGCATAGCAATCTTGAAGCCAGACCCCAGTTCTGTAAAGCCTTTTATGGCTTCTAGGCGTTTTTCAGCCACTTCTGTTAAGGACTTGTCAGGCCTATACATGAGATAGGCATAGGCGATACGATTGGAACGGCCGACACGACCACGAAGTTGATAGAGGGTTGACAGTCCCATATGGTCGGCATTTTCAATAAAGAGGGTATTGGCATTTGGAATATCAACCCCTGTTTCAATAATGGTAGTCGTAACGAGAACATCGTACTCCCCTTCCACAAAGGCATAGAGGGTATTTTCCAGTTGAATTTCAGACATTTGTCCGTGAACATAACCGATGCTGGCCTCTGGAACCAACTCTTTCAGCTCTGAAACTTTTTGCTCAATGGTGTCAACTTTATTGTAAAGATAGTAAACCTGTCCGTCACGGTCTAATTCACGGATAATGGCATCGCGAATGACTGTTGGATTAGTTTCCATGACATAGGTTTGGACAGGATAGCGATTAGTTGGCGGTGTTTCAATAACAGACAAATCACGAATTCCAAGCATGGACATTTGCAGGGTCCGAGGTATAGGAGTTGCAGTCAAGGTAAGGACATCGATTTTCTTTTTCAGCTCTTTAAGGCGTTCCTTGTGCTTGACACCAAAGCGCTGTTCCTCGTCAATGACCAGTAAACCTAAATCGGAAAATACCACATCTTTGGAGAGCAGGCGATGAGTACCAATGATAATATCCACCTGACCTTTTTTGAGCTTCTCCAGCGTTTTCTCCTGCTCTGCCTTGGTCTTGAATCGGCTCATCACATCAACATTGACAGGAAACTCAGCAAAGCGCTCTTGAAAATTTGCAAAATGTTGCTGGGCTAGGACCGTTGTCGGCACTAAAATTGCAACCTGTTTGCCATCATTAACCGCCTTAAAGGCTGCCCGCATGGCTACTTCTGTCTTACCAAATCCAACATCCCCGACCAAGAGCCGATCCATGGGCGAGTCCTTCTCCATATCCTTTTTGATTTCGTTAATCGAGCGAAGTTGATCATCAGTTTCCACATGTGTAAAGTAGTTGTCAAACTCTTCTTGACTGGCATCATCAGGTGAAAAGGCAAAACCTTTGAGCTGACTGCGCTCTGCATAGAGCTTAATCAAATCATCCGCAATGTCTTCAACCTGCTTTTGCACCTTCTGCTTGGTCTTTTGGAAACGACTGTCGTTTAGCTTATTGACCCTAGGTGCCTTGCCGTCTGATGCCAGGTATTTGGACAGGAGGTCAATCTGCTCTACTGGAATGGAAATGCGGTCAGCATTCTGATACTGCACAGTAACATAGTCCCTGTGAACACCCGATATTTCAATGGTTTCAATCCCTAAATACTGACCGATACCGTGAACATGGTGGACTACATGATCTCCGACTGAAAGCTCACTATAATCCTTAATCCGCTCCGCATTGGACATGTTTGTCCTGCGGATTTTGCGCTTGATTTTCTTATTAAAAATTTCCTTTTCAGTGATGACAACCAGCTTTTCATCCATAAGATGAAAACCAGCTGACAGCTGAGAGACGGTGATTTGCTGCTGCCCTGCGACTAATTGTGATGCTGAATGGACTGGTAAATGAATCTCGTATTCCTGTAAAGATTTCTGTAAAGCTTGTAAACTTGTTTCAGAAGAAGCCTGGATAATGACCGTATTGTTTGATTTGGCATAGCGAGCCAGTTCATCTTTTAAAAGCGGAATTTGGTGGAAAAATTCCTGCATGGGATACTGAGTAAATTGATAAAGTCCGTCAAACTTGACATTGCCCAGACCTTTCTGGAAACTAGAAAAGAAGGTGGCTGGCTTGTATTTTCTCAAATCAGCATAGGTTGACGCGAAGTAATTCAAACTTGACACTGATTTACCATTCTGTAAATCCTGTGTCAAGACATCCGCAACTTCTTTCTCAAACTGGGACTGTTTATCAGAAATTTTATGGAAATCATCTAGAAAAATAGGTGAACCTTTTGGAAGATAATCCAAAATAGTCCAGCTATCCTCATATAGATAGGACAGGAATTTTCTGAGATCCGGATGACGGTAGGAAGACTGCATGTCTGCCAAGACTTCCTTGAGATAGGAAATCTGTTCTTCTTGATTGGAACGCTCAATCGTTTTCTGAATGATAGGAATAGCTCGTTGGTAGTCCTCTTCTGTCACAATCATTTCTGATGCTGGTGAAACGGAAATCTGTTCACAATTTTCCAGAGACTTCTGGCTATCGACGTCAAAAGTTCGTATGCCGTCTATTTCATCACCGAAAAACTCCAGACGATAAGGATGCTCAGCCTGCATATCATAAATATCTAAGATGTCTCCTCGCTGGCTAAATTCTCCCTGGGTCAAGACACGAGAAACCTTCTTATAACCTGTATTGACAAGTGACTTGACAAGGGTGTCAACTTCCATTTCCTGACCAACTGAAAGTTCTAATCTAGCAGATTGATAGGCAGAAGGACTAGGTAGCAAAACACGGCAGGCAGCCATACTAGCTACCAGAAACCCTGATGAAGTCTTGTCTTGTAGGAAATTCAAACTATCAATTCGAGACTGGGTTCGCTCTTTGGAGGCAAAAACAAACTCGGCAACAGGACTGTCATCTGTAAAGAAGTTGTAAACATAGTCACTACCAATAATAGCTGATAAGTCTGTTGCCAAGCGCTCGGCCTCATTTTGGGTCGCCGTCACAATTAAAATCTTTTCTGCCAAGCTATCAAAGGCAGTTGCCATGACCAAGGACTTGCTGGTTCCTGATAGTCCTAGGATGAGTTGGCGAGTGGATTTATTCAGTCCTGCCTGCCACTGATTGATTTGCTTATTTTGGTGTAATAAATCCAGGATGTTCATTAGCCGTTAAACTTTCTCATGATGGTATCAAAGTCATCTTCCTGTAAATAGAAGTTGACAGCCTTGTCAAGTTTTTCAAGAGCTAGGTCAATGTCAATGCGGTCCTCCGTATCAAATCCAGATAAAACATGATGAACCACACTCATCTTGCCTTTGGGACGACCGATGCCAATCTTGATGCGGTCAAATTGATCTGTTCCTAGATACTTGATGATAGACTTAATACCATTGTGGCCACCGGCAGAGCCTTTTTGACGAAAACGGATTTTTCCAACAGCCATGTCCAAATCATCATAGGCCACCAGAATATCAGTCTCATCCAGTCCGTAGTAGGTCAGCAGCGCATGCACTGCCTTACCCGATTCATTCATAAAGGTCGTCGGCTTGACCAGAAAAATCTTCTCTCCGTCAATAAAGGTCGTTGCAAGGTCCGCTTGGAAAATCTTATCGTGCGTAAATATCACATTTTCACGCGCTACAATCTTATCAATCAGCATAAAGCCGACATTGTGCTTGGTTTCAAAATAGCGGTCACCGGGATTGCCTAGACCTATTATCAATCGTGTCATTTTTTCTCCTTAAACACCAAAAGGGTTGGAAGTCTTTCCAACCTACTATTTTTATAGTTGTTTTTTGATTGCTAAACATTTGCTTAGTCTAGTCATCAAAGTCACAGGCAGTACTGATAGTACGGCAAGACGAGATAACAACGAATAAGCGAATATTAGGCATCAGACATTAAAGCGGAACTCCATGATGTCCCCATCCTGGACCACGTACTCCTTACCTTCTTCACGAAGGCGTCCAGCCTCTTTAACAGCCTTCTCAGAGCCATAGTGCATCAAATCATCATAGGACATGGTTACGGCGCGGATAAATCCTTTTTCGAAGTCTGAGTGGATGATACCGGCCGCTTGAGGCGCCTTGATACCTCGCTTGAAGGTCCAAGCACGGACTTCTTTTTCACCTGCTGTAAAGTAAGTACCAAGACCAAGTAAATGATAAGCTGCACGAGTCAGTTTGTCAACACCAGACTCAGTCAAACCGATTGCCTCCAAGAATTCTGCCTTGTCCTCGTCGTCGAGTTCCGAAATTTCTTCTTCGGCACGCGCTGAAATGACTACCACTTCTGCATTTTCTGTCGCTGCGAAATCGCGGATTTGTTGAACATACTCGATGCCGTCTGGGTCAGCGACCTTGTCCTCATCAACGTTAGCTACATAAAGGACTGGCTTGGTGGTCAAGAGGAAAAGCTGCTTGACAATTTTTTGCTCTTCGTCTGTAAAAGCTACTGTACGAGCTGATTTACCATCTTCCAAGACGGGCTTGATTTTTTCGAGGACTGCAAATTCTGCCACAGAATCCTTGTCTTTCTGGGTACGAGCCATCTTCTCCACACGCGCATAGCGTTTGTTGATACTCTCCAAGTCAGCCAAAATCAATTCTAGGTTAATCGTATCAATATCAGCAAGCGGATCAACGAAGGCATCTTCACGCCCCTGCTCCCGCATGACATTTTCATCGTCAAAGGCACGAACCACGTGAACAATGGCATCCACCTCGCGGATATTGGCCAAGAATTTATTTCCCAAACCTTCCCCTTTTGAGGCACCTTTTACGATACCGGCAATGTCTGTAAATTCAAAGGTGGTCGGCACGGTTTTCTTTGGTGTAATCAACTCTGTCAACTTGGTCAAGCGCTCATCTGGCACCTCTACCATTCCCACGTTTGGATCAATGGTCGCGAAAGGATAGTTGGCAGCCTCTGCTCCTGCTTTGGTAATTGCGTTAAATAAGGTTGATTTACCAACGTTTGGCAAACCGACGATACCTGCTGTTAAAGCCATATTCTTAGTTCTCCATATAAAAATTCAATCATGACTATTATAGCAGAAAATTTGAAAAAAAGCTTGCGAATCAACAAGCTTTGTATCATCCAAAAATAGATGGCAAAATATGAGGTAGAAACCAAGATAAATATCCCAAAATAGAGAGCACTATCCACCAATAGCCAGCAATAAATTGCCAAATATCCATTTTTTGCTCTGCTGTTTGATATGTTCCTGTTTCCTTGGTATTGTTCTCAGGTTCTTTTCCTAAAACCAGATAGTCTATACTGACATCAAAAATTTCTGCCAGCTGGACCAGTTTATCAATATCTGGCGTTGCCTCACCATTTTCCCATTTGGAAATAGCCTGACGGGAAATATAGAGTTTTTCTGCCAATCCATCTTGGGATAAATTCTTAGCTGTGCGTAAAGCTCGAATTTGTTGGGCTAATTGAGTCATGATAGATTCCTCCTGATTTCTAAGATTAGTATAACTTAGACATGAGTAGCTGACTAGCAACACTTCAGAAATTTTCTCAACCAGCAGTTGCAAACTGTCAACTAGGACTCGCTTTCAAGAACTTTCTTCATTTTCCGCTCAAAATCATGCCGGCTCATCATAACCACATGGTCACAGTTGCTGCAACGGATTTTAATATCTGCACCTAAACGAATGACTTCCCACTTATTGGCTTTTTTGCCAGTCGATTTGATGACACAGGCATGAGGCTTTTTCATTTCGACGAATGTTCCTAATTGATACATGGTAACTCCTTATAGATAGATTTTTCTTTCTTGACAAGTCAATACAAACTCTGTCCCCGCCAGCATCTCACCATCCGTTTGAAATAGGATTTGCTGACTAGTTTTGATAGAAATAGTTTGGCACTGGAGATGTTTGATATATTTGGATTTCTTATGACGCTTAAGGACCAAATCGAGCAAGGCCAGCACCCGTCTATGAATTGGGCTGTTTTCAATATAAACCAGATCGATTTTCTGCTCATGAGCAGAGGCTTCCGGCCAAATCATGATACCACCGCCAAAGTAGGTATTGTTGGCAAGAGACAGGAAAAAGAGATTCTTCAACTGTTGTTCCTGGCCATCAATGACCGCGTCCACTGTCAAGGACTGCGCATCTAAAAGACTTCTGATAGCCATTATCAGATAGGTCAATTTGCCAACTTTCACGCGCTTAAGCCAGTTTTTGAGCTTAGAGGATTCTGAGCGTGCAATCACCTGGGCAGCAAAACCAGCATCCATACTATTGACAATAATCCCAAAGGACGTCTTCAAAACACAAATAGACTGCGTTTTTTCTGTCAAGAGGGCAGTTAGGACAGTATCTATCTCTCTGATTTTCATTGATTTGGCGAAATCATTGCCCGAACCTGTCGGATAATAAGCAAAAGGTAGTTGGCTTGGCCAATCCGTCAGGCTTTTAGATAGCGTACCGTCTCCACCTAAAATGAGCAGTCTATCCCCGTCTCCATAGCCTTCTAAAACCTTTTGAATCTGAACTTTCTCATCATGCTTTCCCTGGGTCAGATAGGTCTTAAAGTCTACTTGTGGATAAGTTTTTTTAAGCTGGTCTATTATACTCTCTGCAGAATGACTGCCAGCATTTGGATTTGCTAAAATGTGTACAATCATAGGTAATTTTAGTATAACATAAAAACGGCTCAATGGCCGCTTTTACTGTTATTAGTTGGTACGAACAGGGGTTACCAATTGGATAAAATTGTCATCCTCACTGTTTGGCACCAGAGTAAATGGACGAACGTTGGAAATAAAGCTCACCTTCACCTGCTCACTGTTGGTCGCTTTGAGGGCTTCAATCAGATAAGTTGGGTTGAAGCTGATCACCAGATCCTCACCTGAAACGTCCAAGGTATCGATTTCTTCATTGACGCGGCCTACTTCTGGAGAATTGACATGGGCTGAGACAATACTCTTGGTAATTTCCAGTTTCACCGTTCCATTCTGAGTAGCATTGGACAAGAGACGAGCACGCTCCATAGACTGACGGAGGTGGGAGGTATCAAAAACAGCTGTCGTCTTAAATTCTTTTGGAATGAGACGGTCGGTATCTGGATAGGTCCCTTCCAAAAGACGGGTATAGAAACTAATATACTCGCTTCTGAAGAGGATTTGGTTGTTGGAGAAGAAAACCTCTACCTTTTCAATTTCATCGGTAAATACGGCCGTAAATTCGCGGAGAGAGCGGCTTGGGATGACCACATTGAAATCATCTCCTGGAGTCTCCAAGACCAATTTACGCTGGCTGAGACGGTGGGAGTCGGTCGCCACTGTTTTGAGCTGTTTATTATCTGTTAGCACAAAGTGCACACCAGTTAGGATTGGACGACTTTCCTGAGTTGAGGCCGCAAAGGCTGTTTCGTTGATGGTTTGCTTAAGGACTTTTGTTTCCAATACCAGAGGTTTTGAAGTTGGCACTTCTTGCAAGCGTGGGTATTGCTCAGCTTCTTTTCCTTTGAGGGTAATTTCAGATTTACCACTAGTCAAGACAATCTGCTTTTGTTCGATTTCATTAAAATCAAGAACTAAATCTGGCATGCTAGAAACTACGTTGATAAAGAAAGCTGCTTCCAGAAGGATAGCTCCGGTTGAGCTAATCAAAAGACCAGCATTTTCATCTTGAACAGAAATAAAGTGTTCGATAGAAATTTGACCATTAGAACCAATCAGGCTAATACCTTCCGTATTAACAGCAATTTTAACAGTAGATAAAATAGGAATAGCATTCTTGGTACTGATAGCACGTTTGGTAATATTTAATGCTTGTAGGAAAACAGTTTTGTTAATGGAAAATTGAATCATGGATTCTCCTTTATTTATATATAATAAGGTTTAGTAATAGTAGTAGAGCCTGTGTATTCTGTGGAAAAGTGTAAGCAAGCGCATCAGAATAGGAAAAAAGGCTTGTTTACAACTTGTGGAAAACTGCGCACAAGTATGGGATTACATGATCTTGTTTTTGATATTTGTAATTTCAATCAGGAAGCTTTCGTTATTCTTGAGCATGTCCCTTATCTTTTTATAGGCATGCATGACAGTTGTGTGGTCTCGATTACCGAAGGCCTTGCCAATTTTTGGAAGGGAGTTGTCCGTCATTTCCCTTGCTAGATACATGGCTACCTGACGGGCTAGGACAATATTTTGCAATCTCTTGCTTCCCTTTATTTCCTTGAGGCTAACGCCGTAGAATTTTCCGACCTCAGTCTGGATGGTTTCAATTGGGATAACAGAATTTTTTGGTGCTGCCTGATTGCGTCCTCGGATGGCCTCAGCTGCAATGTCGACGGTGATAGTGGTCAAATTTCTCATTCCAGCCAGGAGGCTGATATCTTTGAGAATACCTTCTAAATTTCTGACATTGGACTGGATTTGGCCTGCCAGATAGGTCAGGGTATCATTTGGAAATTCAAATGGATAGGTGGCACACTTGGTTCTGAGGATGGCCTCGCGCGTTTCGATATCTGGTGGGTAAATCTGGCAGGTAGCTCCCCAACTAAAGCGGGATACCAGGCGGTCTTCCAAATTATCCAGGCTATCTGGATTTCGATCGCTGGTTAGGACAATCTGTTTTCCTTGGCTCAAGAGAGCATCAAAGGTGTGGAAGAATTCTTCCTGTGTTGAAGCCTTCCCCTTTAAGAGCTGGATGTCATCAATGAGCAACAGGTCAAGATTTCTATAGTGCTCCTTAAATTCTTCCATGTCCAGTTCTTTTTTGGTGAGATAGTTGACAAATTCGTTAAGGAAGGATTCAGATGTGACATATTGAACACGCGCGTGTGGATTGTCTCCCAGGACTTGGTTACCAATTCCGTTGAGCAAGTGAGTTTTCCCAAGACCAGGCCCTCCCCAGATAAAGAGAGGATTGTAGAGCTGTCCAGGTGAATGAGCTACAGCTAGAGCAGCAGATTTGGCCATCATATTACTACCACCTTGGACAAAGTTATCAAAGGTGTATTGGGGCTGGATGCCTGATTGAATCGGAAGAAAACTGGATTTGCTGGGCTTGCCTATCGGAGCTGGAGTATCTGCTTCTGCTGGTGTTGTAACGACCTTATCAGCTTTATAGGCCTTGTCAGATTTTGGTTCTGATACAGATTGATAGGTATGGTAGGTGACGGAAATTTGCTCACCCAACACTTCTAAACCAGCAATCAGTATCAGTTCTTCAATATTTTGTTTCCACAATTTTTTCTTACTGGCCAGTATACTGTCGCTAGTTCCAGCGAGAAAAATTGTTGCAACGCCATCCTGCAATTCAATCAGGCGCGCTTCTTCAACCAGTAGCTCGTAGACAGAATTGGAAAGACTGGACTGGGCTAGTTCAATAAATCGATTCCAAAATTCTTGTTCCTTGTCCATTTGAAGCCTCCCTTCCTAAAAAGTGCTTATTCTAAGTTTACCATAAAAGGAAAAAGTTTTCCACAAGAATAAATATTTTTCCACACTGTTTATATCACTTATCCACAAGATGTGAATAAGTAAATTTATCACGATAAAATCGGCTTTTTCCACTATTTATTCCTGTTTATAAGTAGGGGGATTATTTTTATTAGTCACACAATTTTTTTAAGGTGTTGATAATTCTTTCGAATTCTTCGTTGGAATCAAAGGATAGGCTAATCTTCCCCTGACCAGATTTCTGCTGTCTAATCGTGACCATGGTTCCTAGGAGTTTCTGTAATTCAGTTTCTTGCTCCTTCAAAAAGAGATTTGTTTTCGGTGGGGCTTGTTTTTTCTTCTTTTTCAAAGCATTTTCCAGCCAACGAACACTTAATTGCTCCTGTTGGATACGCTCTATCCAGTAGACTTGTTTCGATTCAGGAAGACCGATTAAGAGACGGGCATGCCCCTGGCTGATTTCTCCGGTTTCAATGGCAGTAATGGTCCTGTTACTGAGGCTCAGCAAACGCAGAAGATTGGAAATATAAGGGCGGGATTTGCCCATAATTTGAGCAATTTCATCGTGGGTCAGCCCCTTTTCAATCAATTTTTGATAAGATGCTGCTTCTTCAATGGGATTCAAGTCCGACCGTTGGAGGTTTTCGATAATAGCCTGCAACATGAGCTGGTCATCGGATAATTCCTTTACAAGGGCTGGAATTTCTTTTAGACCGGCTAATTGACTGGCTCGTAAACGTCGTTCTCCAGCCAATAATTCATAGCCTATGAGAGAGGATTTTCGGACGATAATCGGTTGGATAATTCCATTTTCTCGGATAGACTGGGCTAGTTCCAATAATTTTTCTTGGTCAAAATGTTTTCGTGGCTGAAAAGGATTTGTTTGAATATCCTTAATCGCTATCTTTTTTAATTCTTCCATACAGTGACATTCTAGCAAAAAAAACCTTACTTTACAATGCTGTAAAGTAAGGTTTTTGTTTCAACTATTAAGAAAGGTCGTCTGTAGAGTGTGTCAACTTTATGTCAACCTTCTCTTCTTTGCCTTGACGGTAATAGGTGACTGTAATCGTGTCGTTAATTTTTTGTTTGTAAAGGGCACTTTGTAAATCGCTCTTGCTCTCAATTTTCTTACTATTGATCTCAGTAATGACATCGTAGGTTTTTAATTTGCCATCAGCTGGTAGGCCTGACTCGGTTGAAACAACTACTACACCTGAGGTTAAATCTGTATTTGCCAGACCTGCTTTTTCTAATTGACTGGTTGACAGATCGGTCAAGTCGACCATGTGAACGCCCAATGCTGGACGAACTACCTTACCATTTGTTTCCAATTGATTGATAATAGAAACAGCGTCATTTGAAGGAATCGCAAATCCCATACCTTCTATAGAGACACCACCATTATTGGCCAGAGAACTTGAAGTTATCTTACTTGAATTGATTCCGATAACCTGACCCTGAATATTGATGAGGGGGCCACCAGAATTACCTGGGTTAATGGCTGTATCTGTTTGGATTGCATTGGTGGAGATGGTTTGTCCGTCCTCTGTTTGAGAAGTGACAGTCCGGCTAAGGCTGGAAATAATGCCCTGGGTGACGGTATTGGCATAAACACTACCTAAAGGACTACCGATAGCGATTGCTGTTTCTCCGACCTTAATGCTGTCTGAATTGGCAAATTCAGCGACAGAGTGGGCTTTCTCAGCATCGATCTTGATAACGGCTATATCTGAATAGGTGTCTGCTCCCACTAGCTGTCCACTAACTTTCTCACCAGATGCTAAGAGAATGTCAATTTTTTCAGCATTAGCAATAACGTGATTGTTGGTGACAATGTAGGCATCCTTGCCATCTTTTTTATATATAACACCAGATCCCTCTCCTGCCACGGCCAGCTCATCGGAGCTCTCAATAGTACCAAAAATAGAGCTGAGGCTATTTGGTGTAGGCTGCTGGTAATTGATGACAGACACTACGGCATCCTGTACTTTTTCCACAGCCTTGGTTGTTGAATTCTCATTTTGATACTGAACTTTGCTGATGGTGGTTTCACCAGACCCCGCTTGCTGTGGAGCTGCGGGATTTTGGAAAGAGGACGCAACCAGATAGCCACTGATTCCTCCTAGAAACCCAAAGGCGAATAGAATGATAAATTTCAAATACTTTTTCATGACTTTTTCCCTTTCAGATTTAATCCATTTTCTAAAGATTACACTCCCTTTCTTAATTATAACTTAAATTTTTCAAAATTCAATCCACAAGCTGTGGATAACTTTTTTCTTCTGTGTATAGACTCCCTATTTTCTTGCTTTATTGTCCATTTCATCTGTTAGATAGTTTGTGGATATGTTACAATAGAAATATGAAAATAAAAGTGATTACAGTTGGAAAACTAAAAGAGAAATATTTAAAAGATGGCATTGCTGAGTATAGCAAGCGGCTCAGTCGGTTTACCAAATTGGAGCTGCTTGAATTAGCAGATGAAAAAACACCCGACAAGGCTAGTCAGGCTGAGAACGAGCAAATATTGGCCAAGGAAGCGGAGCGGATTTTATCTAAAATCAACGAGCGCGACTTTGTCATCGCTTTGGCCATTGAGGGCAATCAATTTCCTTCAGAAGAATTTAGCAAAAAATTAGAAGATATTACAATAAAAGGATTTTCAGAAATTTCCTTTGTAATTGGAGGCAGCCTTGGATTGGCAGATTCGGTTAAAAAAAGGGCGAATTTGTTGATGAGTTTTGGAAAATTGACGCTGCCCCATCAATTGATGAAGTTGGTTTTGATGGAACAAATATACAGGGCCTTTATGATCCAACAGGGAAGTCCCTATCACAAATAGTTTCACGTGAAACAAGGAAGATGAGAGAATGAGAGAGTATCGTGTGTATGAGGGGCTAAGAGTGGCTACCTGTCTGACCTTTGTCAGCGGCTATTTGAATGCCTTTTCTTATTTGACCCAGGGTGGCCGGTTTGCAGGTGTCCAGTCTGGTAATGTCGTTTTGTTAGCTAGTCATTTAGCCCAGGGCAGCATCAAGAGTACAATTCACTTTTTAGTCCCAATTGTATTCTTTACACTGGGGCAATTTTTTACTTATTTAGCCAAAAAATATTTTTTGAAACACCGCTATCCTTGGCATTTTGGAAGCAGTTTAATCATTTTATGCTTGATTGTATTGACAATCGTTCTGACGCCCTTTGTCAATTCATTTTTTACTATGGGCTTATTGGCCTTTACAGCTTCCATCCAAGTAGAGACTTTTAGAAGTCTTAAGGGTGTCCATTATGCCAATGTGATGATGACTGGAAATGTCAAAAACGCAGCCTATATTTGGTTTAAGGGATTGATGGAAAAGAACGCACACTTGCAGGAAACTGGTCGAAATATCTACATTATTATTGTTGGGTTCATGCTTGGAGTTTGTCTATCTACTCTGTTTTCCCAATCCTTTGGAGAATATGCCCTCATAGGTGTCCTCCCCTTTGTTTTGTATATCAATTGGGAATTATGGCAAGAAAAAAGACCCGCCAGAGCAGGTCGGAGATGATTCCAGCAGGATTCGAACCTGCGACCGTTCGCTTAGAAGGCGAATGCTCTATCCAGCTGAGCTATGGAACCTCTTTCAACTCTTCTATTTTACATGAAAGATAGGTAGCTGTCAAGTTGCCGGAAAGTGAAAAAAATCTGAAAAAATGTTGACAAAAATAAGGTCATGTATTATACTAGTTAGCGTACTGATAATGGTCCGTTGGTCAAGGGGTTAAGACACCGCCTTTTCACGGCGGTAACACGGGTTCGAATCCCGTACGGACTATATCATCCGCCATAGCTCAGTTGGTAGAGCGCATGACTGTTAATCATGATGTCACAGGTTCGAGCCCTGTTGGCGGAGTAAATAAAGACTAGGAAACCTTGAGAAATCAAGGTTTTTTTGCACTATAAAAACCGAAGTTTAACCTCGGTTCTTATGTCTATTGAACAAATAATTATAGAAAATAAAGAAACAGATAGCTGTCGTGGAAATTCCTAATCCCAAGTAAAATCCATGTGGAATAAATGTCAAGACGGCCTGTCGTTGACCAGGCTCTACGTCCAGTTTCATAAAACCATTTTGTGCTTTTAATATTGGTACTTTTTTACCATCGATGCTTGCAGTCCATCCCTTATCATAAGGAAGGGTTAGGAGCAGACTAGCAGGATTTTGACTTGAAAATTCTACTTCTACCTTGTTCGACTTTACAGTGGATATAACTTGCTTACTGGCTAGTATTTCCATAGCCTCAGAATATTGGCCAAGGTCTAACCGGAAAAATTGCGGTTTATCAAAGCTAACTTGTTCGTTTTCTGGAAAATGAATAGAGAAGGAAAGTTCAGTATCCTCTAAGAAATAACCAATATTGAAGAAGGAAAAGCTGTTGTCAAGTGTGAACTCGTTTGACAGGTTATTGACAGTTATGACAACTCTTTTGACAGAGTCGTTTGAGAAGCTAATATTTGGTAAATTGAGATAGACCTGGCTATTGGCTGGAACATTTAGTTTATAAGTAATAGTTGCATCGGTCTGATTGACAGTTTTATTTACAGTTATGCGGCCTCCAAGGTCAACACCATTGAATGATTGAACGTCCTTAATATGATAAAAATACTTGTAATCCAGTCCTATCAGTTCATTTAGAAAGGCAGATTGATTGTCCAAGGACATATTTGTAAACTTGACATCTTTGTAAATAGAATTGGTCAAAAGTGCTAATCCCTGACTGTAGTTATTCTTATAGAGACTGATACTATCGGTACTCTTCTGAAAATCAAATCCATATTTATTGGGATTTGTGCTTGCCAGATTGTAGGTTATGCCAAAGAGGCTATCCGCAATCAAGGTGTTGTTCTGGTAACGCAGATTTAGATTGGTACCGTCTGAACGGAAACCCAGTTTATCTAAAGTAGAACTAGAAGCGCGATTGCGAATGGATGAAAATTGAGAAATACCATTATAATTGAACTTCATGCTATCATTACCGGTTTGAGGTAACAAGCGTTCCATTCGATAGAAGTATTCATTGTCACTCTTGGTCTCTTTTACAAGATTGTCAATATCTGTCAACTTTTCTTCGTAATTCGACCGACTAGGGAAATGCCACTCATCTGAAATTCCCTGAACCTGGTAATGAGTGTGGAGACCAAGTTCTAATAAGGCAAACAGTAAGAAAGAAAGTGGTATCCACTTGATATCAAACTTGAAATAATGAAGGCTGACAAATAGAACAAGATAGGCAAAGAGAAATTCAAAACTTAGTAAAAAGTTTACAGTGTCCAAGAAATAGTAGTGATTTTTAAAAATATATGTGAGGATAAAACCGGTTGACAGAATTGTAAAGGGAAGGCAAATTTGCCATATTTTAATGTTGGTCAAATAGGTGCTGGTTTCTGCTGCTAGATAAATAATGACAATAGATAGTACCCAGGCGTAGCGGTAGAGAAACATATTTGGCGCGTGCATTCCCTGCCAGAATAGATTGAGTGGTTGTAGATAAAAACTTGCAATGATAAAGGTTACTAGCAGTCCATTTGCTAATTTTGTCTGCCATTTTATTTCTTTGACAGTAAAGTAGAGCAAGGCTAAAATTAGCGGAGTTAGTCCAACAAAAATCATCGGAATAGATCCAAATTTTGTGGTGTCAAAACTTCCAACTAGGCTCTTAGCAAAAAAGTCTAGATACCAGGAGTCCTCAGTTTTTAAGTTGACAATCTTTGTAAATGTCTCTCCGTGAGTCTTTAGGTCTAGATAGGTTGGCAGTAACATGACCATAGCAGTCAATGTTGACATAATTGACACCACTGTAAAGTCTATAAATCGAATAATTTTTTTATCGAATTTTGTTAGCTGAGCAAGTGTCCAAATCAATAAAAAGATGGCAGTCATGTAACCAAAGTAGTAGTTTTGAATGAAAAGACAGGCTAGACTGATATAGTAGATAATCCGACCTTTACCAGTCAGCATTCTGTGTAAACTCAGTAAAATAATAGGAACCAGAATAAAAACGTCCAGCCAACTGGAAATTTCTAACTGACTAGTTGAGAAACTCATGAGAGCAAGGCTGGTAGAGAGAAGTAAGCTCCATTCAGTTTTGATGTTTTTATAAATGCCTCTCAGGCTAGTATAGGTTGACAAGCCTATCAAGCCAAACTTTACAATAGTTGACAGATAAATATAGTCTGGCATGGACTGCAAGTCAAAGAAATATACTAAAGGCGATAGAAAAGAGCCCAGGTAGTAAGACGATAGGGCGTAGAAATTCAAGCCTAACCCACTTGTAAAGGTATAAAAGATTGAACTATTACCGTGTAAAGCATTCCGTAAAGTTTGATGAAAGATGACATATTGATGGAACCCATCGCTGGCCAAAATGGTTGTATCACTTCCCCACCAAATACCTTGGGTTGACAAGATAATGACCATTATTGTAAAGGGAAGAAAAAAGGCTAATAGATAAAAAATGGACTTATGTTTAAAAATTGATTTCATAAATTTATAAGAAAAGGCGATAAAATCGCCTTTTTTGATTATGCTTTCCAGAGTTCTTGAACTTTTGCCTGTACTTCAGCATTTTCAAGGAACTCATCATAGGTCTCATCGATACGGTCAATGACCCCGTTTTTCGAGATGACAACGATGTGGTTGGCAATGGTTTGAATGAATTCATGGTCGTGACTGGCAAAGATAACGGACTCTTTGAAGTCTTTCACGCCATCGTTAAGGCTAGAGATGGATTCCAAGTCCAAGTGGTTGGTTGGGTCATCCAGCAAGAGGACGTTTGACTTGAGCAGCATGAGCTTAGATAGCATGACACGGACTTTTTCTCCCCCTGACAAGACGTTGACAGACTTCTTGACTTCGTCGCCTGAGAAAAGCATACGACCAAGGAATCCACGCAAGAATGTATCGTCGTCTTCACCTTTTTCAGCGAACTGACGGAGCCATTCCAAGATAGATTCGCCAGTTGCGAAGTCTTTTGTATTGTCTTTTGGCAGGTAAGATTGTGAAGTGGTTACACCCCATTTGATGGTTCCTTCATAGTCGATGTCGCCAGCCAGGGCACGCATAAGGGCAGTTGTCTGGATGTCGTTTTGACCGATGATAGCGGCCTTATCACCTGGACGGAGGATAAAGCTGATATTGTCCAAAATCGTCTCTCCATCGATAACAACCTTGAGATTTTCAACTGTCAGCAGGTCGTTACCAATCTCACGCTCGGCCTTGAAGTTGATAAATGGGTACTTACGGCTGGATGGAATGATTTCTTCCAACTCGATTTTATCCAGCATTTTTTTACGAGAGGTTGCCTGTTTGGATTTTGAAGCGTTGGCAGAGAAACGGGCAACGAATTCTTGCAATTCCTTGATTTTTTCTTCCGCCTTAGCATTGCGGTCAGCCTGTAAACGGGCTGCCAATTCAGATGATTGTTTCCAGAAGTCGTAGTTACCGACAAAAATTTTGATTTTACCGAAATCTAAGTCCGCCATGTGGGTACACACTTTGTTGAGGAAGTGGCGATCGTGGGATACGACGATGACGGTATTTTCAAAATCAATCAAGAAATCTTCTAACCAGTTGATAGACTGGATGTCCAAACCGTTGGTCGGCTCGTCCAGCAGAAGGACGTCTGGCTTACCAAAGAGGGCCTTGGCCAAAAGCACCTTAACCTTTTCACCGTTGGTTAATTCGCTCATGTTTTGGTAGTGGCGGTCTTCAGCAATGTTCAGGTTTTGGAGCAATTGTGAAGCCTCAGCTTCAGCTTCCCAGCCACCAAGCTCGGCAAATTCGCCCTCCAACTCGGCAGCACGGACACCGTCTTCATCAGAAAAATCTTCCTTCATGTAAATAGCATCTTTTTCCTTCATAATGCTATATAGCTGCTCATTTCCCATGATAACCACGTCAATCACGCGCTCATCTTCGTAGTCAAAGTGATTCTGACGGAGGACGGACAAACGCTCGTCTGGACCGAGTGAAATGTGGCCAGTTGTTGGCTCAATATCTCCTGCTAAAATCTTCAGGAAAGTTGATTTACCGGCACCGTTGGCACCAATCAAACCGTAGGTATTTCCAGCTGTAAACTTGATGTTGACATCGTCGAATAATTTGCGGTCGCTAAAGCGGAGCGACACGTCTGATACTGTAAGCATAGTTTCTCCTATTTTCTGTCTATTAGATTTATTGTACTAGAAAGCAGTCTAAACTTCAATTATAATCATCCTGGGATCAAAATATCTTCGTCATAGGATTTATGATCTTTTTGTAAGCTGAAGCCGCGACCACGAACTTGGCTAGCTGGTAAGATAATAATAAAGGCTGTTTCGTCAATTTGGAGTATATGATTTTCCAATTTTTGTACTTCTGGGATAGAAACAGTTGTCATTAACATACGTTTTTCAGACCCAGTATAGCCACCAATTACGGGCAATTCTGTTACTCCACGGTCCACTTCGGTTGTGATATAGGATTTGATTTCCTTGTATTTTTGGGAAATAATAAAAAGGTTTCGAGAAGAGTTTGTACCCGTCATCATACGGTTGATCACATAGCTGATGGTCATCAAGGCAAGGATGGAGTACATGACAGTATCAGGATCGAAGGCGATAAAGCCAAGGCCAACGATAATACCATCAATAATAACCATGGTTTGACTGAGTGATAGGGGAGAATACTTATGGATAAATTGGATGAGGATGCCTGTTCCTCCCGTTGATGAATTACCGAGAAAGACAAGTCCGAGACCAAAACCTAGAACAATACCGCCAAAAATTGCAGCAAGTAAAGGATTATCGGTCAAATTTGGCAAACCAGCTGTTAATTTCATGCAGAATGGATAGAGGATGGCACCGTAAACAGTTTTTACAAAGACAGATTTCCCAAGGAAATAGAAACACATTACCAGGAGAGGAATATTGCAGAATAGTACAAAGGTAGCTGGGTCCCAACCGAATAATGTGTTTAGGGCAATGGCCAGGCCACCAATTCCTCCAGATACAATATTACTTTCCAGAAAAAAACTATTGAAGCCAATAGCCATAATGATGCTACCCGCCGTCACAAATGAAATATCTTTTAACTTGTCTTTCATGATTTCTCCTTTAATACTATATTCTAATATACACGCACGTTCTATTATGCAGAATTTTAAGCCAATCGTCAAGGCTTTCTCAGCTTGACTTTCTCTTAGTTAGCAGTTATAATGATAATCAATCAGAAGAGTAGTAAAGGAACGGTTTTTAGAGAGCTTGTGGTCGGTGTAAACAAGTAATTCTTCTTTATGAATGGGCTGATGGTAAATAGAAATCTGAACAAATAAGGATTTGGCTAGCAGGCCTTATGTGCAAAGAGAAATGAATGGCTTTACTGTTCATAAGCTAAGGTGGTACCGTGTCCTTGACGCCCTTGCACAGACTTGTGCTGGGCTTTTATTTTTGTTCACAATAAGTTTACAGTGTTGTAAATAAGTGTAAAAGGAGAAGTTATGACAAAACCAATTATTTTAACAGGCGATCGACCGACCGGAAAATTACATATTGGTCATTATGTAGGTTCCTTGAAAAATCGTGTGCTCTTACAGAATGCAGGCAATCATGAATTATTTGTATTTTTGGCAGACCAGCAGGCTTTGACAGACCATGCTAAAGAACCGCAGAAGATTATTGAGTCGGTTGGTAACGTAGCCTTGGACTACTTAGCGGCAGGTCTCGATCCAGCTAAGACAACCATTTTCATCCAAAGTCAGATTCCAGAATTGGCTGAATTGACCATGTACTATATGAACCTTGTGTCAGTTGCTCGTCTGGAACGCAATCCGACTGTCAAGACAGAAATTGCCCAGAAGGGCTTTGGTGAAGGCATTCCAGCAGGTTTCTTGGTCTACCCGGTTTCTCAGGCTGCAGATATTACAGCTTTCAAGGCAAACTTTGTACCAGTTGGAACCGATCAAAAGCCCATGATTGAGCAGACCCGTGAGCTGGTTCGTAGTTTTAATCACGCTTATCAGACGGATGTTTTGGTGGAACCAGAAGGGATTTACCCTGAAAACGAGGCTGCAGGTCGTTTGCCGGGGTTGGATGGCAATGCCAAGATGTCTAAATCACTTGGCAATGGGATTTATCTGGCAGATGACATGGACACTTTGAAAAAGAAAGTCATGTCCATGTATACCGACCCGAACCATATCCGTGTCGAGGATCCGGGTCAGATTGAAGGAAATATGGTTTTCCATTATTTGGATGTTTTTGGTCGTGAGGAAGATCAGGCTGAGATTGAGGCCATGAAGGAGCATTACCAGCGCGGTGGTCTGGGAGATGTCAAAACCAAACGCTATCTTTTGGATATCTTAGAACGTGAGTTGGGGCCAATCCGTGAGCGTCGCATCGAGTTTGCCAAAGATATGGGACAGGTCTATGCTATGTTAGAGGCAGGCAGTCAAAAAGCTCGTCAAGTAGCAGCAACTACTCTGGACCAAGTCAAGGATGCTATGGGAATCAACTATTTTAAATAGGACTAACGAATGAAGAAGTGATGTTGAAAAACGTTGCTTTTTTATTTTTAATTGTGATTTTTTAAAACCAAAACGTTCGTAAATGTTTTATATTTTAGGAAAGAATTTTCTGGATTTTTATGTTTAATGATATTAAGACGAATAATGATTGACAAATATTCTTAAAATGTTATCATAGATAAAATAAATTTCAAACAAAAGAGAAAAGAGGAAACCATCCATGTCAAATTGGGAAACTAAATTTTTGAAAAAAGGCTTTACATTTGATGATGTCTTGCTCATTCCGGCTGAGAGCCATGTCTTGCCACACGATATTGACTTAAAGACACAGTTAGCTCCGAATTTGACCCTCAATCTTCCTATCATTTCAGCAGCTATGGATACTGTAACTGACAGCAAAATGGCGATTGCTATGGCGCGTGCAGGTGGTCTGGGTGTCATTCACAAGAATATGTCCATTGCAGAGCAGGCAGATGAAGTGCGTAAGGTAAAACGTTCTGAAAATGGGGTTATTATTGACCCATTCTTCTTAACACCAGAGCATACAATTGCAGAGGCTGAAAAATTGATGGCGACTTACCGTATTTCAGGTGTGCCGATTGTTGAAACCCTGGAAAATCGCAAACTGGTGGGTATTATTACCAACCGTGATATGCGTTTTATCACCGATTACTCACAGCCGATTTCTAGCAATATGACCAGCGATGGTTTGGTAACAGCTCCTGTTGGAACGGATTTGGAAACTGCTGAGGCGATTCTCCACCAACACCGTATTGAAAAATTGCCTTTGGTGGATGAAAATGGTCGTTTGTCAGGCTTGATTACGATTAAAGACATTGAAAAAGTGATTGAATTTCCAAATGCTGCCAAGGATGAATTTGGTCGTCTCTTGGTAGCTGGTGCGGTCGGTGTCACTTCTGATACTTTTGAACGTGCGGAGGCTCTCTTTGAAGCTGGTGCAGATGCCATTGTTATTGACACAGCTCATGGGCATTCTGCTGGTGTTCTCCGTAAGATTGCGGAAATTCGTGCCCACTTCCCAGACCGTACTTTGATTGCAGGTAATATTGCTACAGCTGAGGGAGCTCGTGCCCTTTACGAGGCTGGTGTGGATGTTGTCAAGGTGGGTATTGGACCTGGTTCTATCTGTACCACTCGTGTTATTGCGGGTGTTGGTGTACCACAGGTTACTGCTATTTACGATGCTGCTGGCGTTGCGCGTGAGTATGGTAAGACCATCATTGCGGACGGTGGTATCAAGTATTCAGGTGATATTGTTAAGGCCTTGGCTGCTGGTGGTCATGCGGTTATGTTGGGGTCAATGTTTGCAGGAACAGATGAAGCACCGGGGGAAACAGAAATCTTCCAAGGACGTAAATTCAAGACCTACCGCGGTATGGGCTCTATCGCAGCCATGAAACAAGGTTCTAAGGATCGCTATTTCCAAGCTTCTGTCAATGAGGCAAACAAGCTGGTTCCAGAAGGTATTGAAGGTCGTGTCGCTTATAAAGGTTCTGTTGCAGATATGATTTTCCAAATGGTCGGTGGTCTCCGCTCAGGTATGGGGTATGTCGGAGCAGGCAACCTAACAGAATTACGTGAAAATGCTCAATTTATTGAAATGTCAGGCGCTGGTTTGAAAGAAAGTCACCCACACGACGTTCAAATTACAAACGAAGCACCAAACTATTCCGTACAATAATTGACAAAACTGTAAATAAAAAAGAAAGACTTGTAAACGATATTTACAGGTCTTCTTTTACAGTTCCCTTGGAAATATGGAATATTTTTAGACTTTCTGGGAGTTGATGGAGATGGTCTAGGGAAGTTGTCGTGATAAAGGTTTGAATTTTATCTGTGATGGTTTCCAGTAATTTGACTTGACGGCTATTGTCCAATTCACTCATCACATCGTCGAGCAGTAAAATCGGATATTCTCGCGTAATTTCTTTCATGAGCTCAATCTCAGCCAGTTTAAGAGAGAGAACGAGGCTACGATGTTGACCTTGGCTACCATAATGGGCATTCATACCATTGATGAAGAAAGCAATATCGTCTCTGTGAGGTCCCACTCCAGTATTTTTTTTGAACAAATCTCGTTTCCGACTTTTTTCTAAATCTGTCAAGAAATCGTCAACAAGGTTGACAGAGTCTGTCAACGAAACAGATGATAGGTAGTCAATCCGAAGTTCTTCTTTTTGACCAGAAATTTCGGCTATTTTTCGGCTACCAAATTCCTCTAATTTTTTGAGGAAATCAATCCGATGCTGGATAACACGACTACCGTAATCAGCTAGTTGATAGTCTAGTACGCTGAGAAAATCCATGTCAACTTTTTCGGTTGATTTTAGATAGGTATTTCGCTGTTTGAGAACGTGATTGTAGTTGGACAAGTCTGATAGGTAGACGGGTTTTATTTGCCCCAACTCAACGTCAATAAATTTTCGGCGGAGGGCAGGTGCTCCTTTGATGAGCTGTAAATCTTCCGGTGCAAAAAGAACAACGTTCAAGTGCCCGATATAGTTGGACAATTTGGCTTGTTTGAGGTGATTAACCTTGGTCACCCGCCCCTTTTCTGTCAAGTTGATGTCAAGTGGAAGTTTACCGCTAGTCCGGTGGAGTAAACCTTGAATGGATACCTCTTTTTCTTCAAATTGGAGTAAATCCTTATCTGAACGAGTGCGGTGACTGCGTGTCAAAGCTAAAAAATAAATAGACTCTAAAATATTGGTCTTACCCTGTGCATTCTGTCCCAAAAAGACATTGAGCCCTTTATGGAACTCAATATCTAATTGGTCATAATTGCGAAAGTGGCGTAGTTGTAATTTTTCTAGCCACATCTTAGGTACCTGGGAAACGGACAGGTTTCCTGTCAACCTTCTTTACAGATTTCTTGACAGGAGGAGCTTGTTTCTTCTGCTTTTTGTTTTCTTGGTTGAGTTTTTTTACTATAGCAGCAACACGAGCTTTTTCAGCTTGATCTTCTTGGTGCTGTAGAATTTCTTCCTGACTTGGAGCCACAAGGGTGATGTCAATGCCGTGGTCCGGTAGACTGATTTTGTCACCGACACGGATTTTCTTACCTCGTCTTTTTTCATCCTCTCCATTAAACAGGATGGTATTCTCTTCTAAAAAGCCCTTGATAGCCCCGCCGGAATGCACAATTCCAGTTGTTTTGAGCAGAGCTTGCAGGGTAATGTAGTCGTCGAATAATTTAAATTCCATAAGTCACCTCGTTACAGAATATTATAACACAATTTGGTATAATGGAAGGTACAATGTTTTGAAAGAGGCAAAGGATGAAATTACAAGAAGGTGTTGAGCTTCATTTTATTGAATCAGATAAATTCACGACCAATCGAATTCGTGTGCGGTTTGCGGCGGAGATGAGTGAACAGACGGTTGCAGGACGTGTATTGGTGGCGAATTTGCTAGAAATGGGCAATCAAGATTATCCTAGCGCCCAACGCTTGCGGATGCGTTTGGCAGAACTCTACGGAGCTCATTTTTCAACTTCTGTATCAAAGAGAGGACGAGTTCATTTTGTGGATTTGACGATTTCCTACATCAACCCTCACTATTTGCCTGAACAAGAGGATATTACCGGTGAGATTATTGATTTTCTTGAGGCCTGTCTCTTCAAACCTTTGAAGAACGGCAGTGCCTTTAAGGAAGATGTCTTTGCAGTTGAGAAAAATAATCTAATTAGTTTTTTAGAAACTGAGGTGGAGGACAATTTTTATCATGCGGATGTTGAGATGAGTAAACTTTATTATGAGGATGAGGCAGTTCAAATTCCCCGTGTTGGACGGATTGATTTGGTTGAGCAGGTAACGGCGGAGACGGCCTTCAAAACCTATAGTAACATGCTGCGCTTGGATAAGATTGATATTTTCGTTCTCGGTCAGGTAGACCAGGCTTTGGTGCAAGAAAAGTTTTCATCTTTCAGTTTTAAATACCGTAACCCCAAGTTGGAATTAGAATACCAGCAAGCTTATTCTAAGGTTACTAGGGAGAGAGTTGAGCGAAAAGAGGCTCGTCAATCGATTTTAGAACTAGCTTACCATTTACAGGTGGTTTACAATGATGTAAACTATCCAGCCTTATTGGTTTTCAATGGTTTACTGGGTGCTTTTTCCCATTCAAAATTATTTATGAATGTGCGGGAAAAAGAAAGTTTGGCCTATACGATTGGCAGTCAGATTTCAATCTTTTCAGGAATGTTGAAGATTTATGCCGGTATCAACAGACAAGATAAACTCAAGGCTATCAAGTTGATTAGACAGCAAGTTATGGCTCTTAAGCAAGGGAAGTTTACAGAGGATGACCTAAATTTGACAAAAAATATGCTGGTTCATTCTGCAACTCTGGCCCAGGATAGGCAAAATAATCTACTGGAACAAGTTTACAATCAGGTCACCATGGGTCAAAGGAATGTGACATGGGGAGAGTGGATTGAGGCTGTAAACAAGGTATCTAGAGAGGACATTTTACGAGTTGGTCAGCTGGTGCGTTTACAGGCTGTTTACTTCATGGAGGGCATTAAAGAATGAGAATTAGAAGAAAAAAGTACCCCTACATGAAGGAAGTACTCTACTATGCGACAGTTGACAATGGGTTGACAGTTACCTTTCTTCCCAAAACAGATTTTAAGGAAACCTATGGTATCTTGACCACAGAATTTGGTGCCCTTCATACTCATTTTAAAAAGAAGGGACAGGAATATTCCTATCCTGAAGGGATTGCTCATTTTCTGGAGCATAAATTATTTGAGACTGCTGATGAAGATGATGTGATGAATTTGTTTGCGGATTTGGGGGCTAGTGCCAATGCCTATACTAGCTTGAGGCAGACTAGCTACCTCTTTTCAACAACGGAAAATGTTTTGGAATGTCTGGCCTTGCTCCAGCAGTTTGTCCGTGAGCCACATTTTACGGCTGAAAATGTGTCCAAGGAGCAGGGGATTATTGGTCAAGAGATTGAGATGTATCAGGATGATGCGGACTACCGTCTCTATACAGGTATATTGTCGTCCCTTTATCCAGAAACAGCCCTGGCTCACGATATCGCTGGCACGATTGAATCTATCAAGGCTATCACTGCTGAGGATTTATATGAAAATTTTGAGACTTTTTATCATCCTTCAAAAATGAGCCTGTTTGTCATTGGGAATTTTGATGTTAAGAAGGTCTGGAAACAGGTAAAAACTTTCCAGCTTGCCCAGAATGATACAGAGATTGAGCCGATTGAGCATTTGCCGGTTAAAAAGTTGGATATTTTGAAAAATCGGACTGAGTATTTTGAAGTGGCCAGCCCTAAATTGGCATTAGGTCTGAGAGGCAACGATTCCATTTCTCTCGCTCACTTACCATCCTATCGAATCAGCCTGCAACTTTTGTTTGCCATGCTTTTTGGTTGGACATCACAGCGTTACCAGACCTTGTATGATCAAGGGAAAATTGATTCGTCCTTCCATTTCCAGGTTGAGGTAACACCAGACTATCATCATGTCATTTTTTCAGCGGATACCAAGGAACCAATCAGTTTATCAGCCAGCTTGCGCAAGGCTGTCAGCCGTTTCGCCAAGGATCCGGATGTTTCGGAGGAACACTTGGCCCTGCTGAAGAAGGAAATGTACGGGGATTTTATTCGTAGTCTCAATTCTTTGGAATTTACGGCCAGCCATTTTGTAGCCAATAGTTTGGAGGGGGCAAGTATTTTCGACCTTCCTCAGTTGATAGAATCTATCGGTCTGCAGTATGTCTTGGAAGTGGGTCAATCCTTTATTGAGAACTGTGATATGACAGATTATATGATTTTTCCGAAATAATTAGCAACTTATCATCGAAATTTCATGAGTTTTTTGTTAAAATATTATATTGAAAATTATTGTAAGTGAGAGGAAACTATGATCCAGAAAAGTATAGGAGAGGTATTGCGGTCTGCCCGAGAGAGTCGCGGTTGGAATTTTGTAGAAATTCAGCGATTGACGGGGATTCAAGCTAAGTACTTACAGGCCTTAGAATTTAATAACTTTGATGTCATACCAGACCCATCCTATACGCGTTCTTTCTTGCAAAAATATGCGGAAGTACTAGACCTAGATGGTGATGTCCTGGTAGATGCTTTTATGACAAATAGTTTGGTCATCTATCATGAGGATGGGCAGGAAGAAGAGCATGCTTCAGAATTAAAACGAAGCTATAAGGTTAGAAAGAAGAAACCGTCGATTTTACCATTGGTTTACCTGCTACTAGCTGCGACCTCTATCTTTATCTTGTTGACCTATGTCGTATTGAATAGAGTTCAGAATCAAGAACGAAAAGAGTTGGCTCCGTCGACTATCCAGGTGGTTTCAGAGAGTTCCCCAGAATCGACAGAGGAAGCAATTGATACATCTTCTACAAGTACAGATGAATCCTCTAGTTCATCTAGTCAAGAGGAGTTGGCTTCAGGGACTTTAACGACCTCGGGTGGTGGCTCAGAGTTGACGGTCGTCCTTTCTGAACACGCGGGTCCAGTTGAGGTGGAACTTTCCGTGACAGATGCTACTAGCTGGGTCAGTCTATCTGATTCAGAAATTGCGGGTGGATTTGTTCTATCTCCAGAAACCAATACAGTCACGGCGACTATTCCAGAAGGCATAAACGCCGCTAATCTGGTTTTAGGTGTGACAGAGGGTGTCTCTATCAAAATTGCTGGCAATAGTTTGGATACGTCAGCCATCACAGCTGATCCTGGAGTTATCTATTTAACGGTTGAATAATATGAAAAAAGAAAACATACCCAACGCCTTGACGGTAGGACGGATACTGGTGATTCCGATTTTTATCCTACTCTTGACCGTCTGGAAAGATGCACTGAGCCATTATTTGGCTGCGATTATTTTTGCCTTGGCTAGTGTGACAGACTATTTGGATGGCTATCTGGCCCGTAAATGGCAGGTTGTGACCAACTTCGGAAAATTTGCCGATCCCATGGCTGATAAGATTTTAGTTATGACGGCCTTCATCATGCTGGTGGAGCTTGGTTTTGCCCCTGCCTGGGTGGTGGCTATTATCATCTGTCGTGAGTTGGCCGTGACAGGCCTTCGCCTATTGTTGGTAGAAAATGGTGGTACTGTGCTAGCTGCGGCTATGCCAGGTAAAATCAAGACCTTCTCACAGATGTTTGCCATTATTTTTCTCCTATTGCACTGGAATTTGCTCGGTCAAATCACGCTCTATATCGCACTCTTTTTCACCCTCTATTCAGGCTATGATTATTTCAAGGGTGCGTCTTATTTATTTAAAGATACATTCAAATGACAGATATTATCCAAGTAAAGCATCTCAAGTATAAATACGAAGAAGAAGCTGAAAATTATACATTAAACGACGTGACGTTTCACGTGAAACAGGGGGAATGGTTGTCCATTATCGGCCACAATGGTTCAGGAAAGTCAACGACGGTTCGTCTGATTGATGGTCTTTTGGAGGCTGAGTCTGGAGATATTTTTATTGATGGAGATAAGCTGACTGTTGACAATGTTTGGGACAAGCGTCGCTTGATTGGTATGGTTTTCCAAAATCCAGATAATCAATTCGTCGGGGCAACGGTTGAGGACGATGTGGCCTTTGGTTTGGAAAACCAAGGCATCCCCTTGGCTGAAATGCGTCAGCGCGTCCAGGAGGCGCTTGAATTGGTTGGAATGGCTGATTTCAAGATTAGAGAACCAGCTCGTCTATCTGGCGGTCAGAAACAACGTGTTGCCATTGCTGGTGTAGTTGCCTTGCGTCCAAAGATTATTATTTTGGACGAGGCGACCTCCATGCTGGATCCAGAGGGGCGCCTGGACTTGATTCAGATTGTTAAAGATATTAAGGATCAGCATGGCATGACGGTTATTTCCATTACCCATGACCTGGATGAGGTAGCGCTTAGCGATCGGGTTATTGTTATGAAAAATGGTCAAGTAGAGTCGATTTCGACACCAGCTGACTTGTTTATGCGGGACGATTTGGCTGATTTGGACTTGGACCAGCCCTTTACGGCAGAATTGGCCCAGTCCTTGCGTCAGGCTGGACTAGCTGTTCCGCTCCGCTATTTTACAGAGGAAGAATTAGAGGAAACTGTATGGGAATTCATCTCCAAGAAGTAAGCTATACCTATCAGGCCGGCACTCCTTTTGAGGGGCGGGCGCTTTTTGGTGTGGATTTGGAGATTGTGGACGGGTCCTATACGGCATTGATTGGTCATACTGGATCCGGGAAGTCGACGATTTTACAGCTTTTGAATGGTCTTAATGTACCGACAGAAGGCAGTGTGGTCATCGATGATGTGGTTATCACGGGCACATCTCAAAATAAGGATATCAAGCAGGTGCGTAAGAAAGTCGGCTTGGTCTTTCAGTTTCCAGAAAGCCAGGTCTTTGATGAGACTGTCTTGCAGGATGTGGCATTCGGTCCGCAGAATTTTGGTGTTTCTAAGGAAGAGGCTGAGAAGATTGCGCGTGAAAAACTGGCTCTGGTTGGTATTTCAGAGGAGGTCTATGACCGCAGCCCCTTTGATTTGTCTGGAGGTCAGATGCGCCGTGTAGCCATTGCGGGCATCCTGGCTATGGAACCGTCTGTTTTAGTTCTGGATGAGCCGACTGCTGGTTTGGATCCGGCTGGTCGTCAGGAGCTGATGGATATTTTCAAGAAACTCCATGCGAATGGGATGACCATTGTCTTGGTGACGCATCTGATGGATGACGTGGCTAATTATGCTGATTTTGTCTACATCATGGAAAAGGGCAAGCTGGTTCGTTCTGGCAAGCCGATTGATGTTTTCCAAGAGGTTGATTTTTTGGAATCGATCCAGCTGGGTGTTCCCAAAATCACCAAGTTTGCTGCCAATCTGGAGCGCAGGGGCTTTGTTTTTGAGCGCTTGCCTATTACGATTGAGGAATTTACAAGGATGGTGACGCATGGATAAGTTAATTTTAGGTCGCTACATTCCTGGTGACTCGCTGTTGCATCGCCTAGACCCTCGAAGTAAGCTCTTGGCCATGTTTGCCTTTCTGTTAATTATTTTCTGGGCCAATAATCTGGTAACCAATGCGCTGTTGATTGCCTTTGTTCTCGGTTTGATTTTGCTCTCTCGCATTCGCTTGTCCTTTTTCATCAATGGTGTCAAGCCCATGATTGGGATTATCCTGTTTACCACTTTCTTCCAGATTTTCTTTACACCAGGAACAAGGGTTTTGTGGGAATTCTGGATTTTCAAATTGTCGGTGGAAGGTTTGCAACAGGCGGCAGTGATTTTTGTGCGCTTTGTCCTGATTATCTTCTTTTCAACTCTCCTAACTCTGACAACGACACCACTTAGTTTGGCAGATGGTATTGAGGCGGGGCTTGCTCCTCTCAAGAAAATCAAGGTGCCAGTTCATGAAATTGGGCTTATGTTGTCCATGAGTTTGCGTTTTGTGCCGACCTTGATGGACGACACGACTCGGATTATGAATGCTCAGCGGGCGCGGGGTGTTGACTTCAATGAAGGAAATATCATTCAAAAGGTTAAGTCTGTTATCCCTATTTTGATACCGCTTTTTGCATCTAGTTTTAAGCGAGCAGATGCCCTGGCGACAGCTATGGAGGCTCGAGGTTATCAGGGGGGCGATGGCCGGACCAAGTATCGGGTACTGGATTGGAAGTTGGCAGATAGCCTAGCAATTCTGTCTATGATTTGTTTGGGCTTGCTCTTATATTTTTTGAAAACCCCTTAAAAAACACGAACAATTGTGTTTTTTAGTAAAAAACAAACAATGCTGTAATATTTGTAATGGAATTATAAAACAAAAGTAATAATCAAGTTGTAAGATAGTTTCAGTCATATGAAAGGAAACTATATATTTTATGACATTTACAAAAAAATTGAAAAATGTAATTATCGGAGTAGCGACCGCCCTCGTAGCACTTACAGCTGGCGTTGCTATCGCTGATACCTACCATTCTGAATTTAGCATTGCTGATTTTGTTGACCAATCTACCAATTCTTCAGCTGTTGCAGCCAAAGAGGATACGATAAAGAAAACATATGAATCCAAGGAAGAGAAAAAGGTTTCTGATGTAAAAAAAGAAGAAAAGAAGCCAGAGAGTACTGAGGAAAGTACGACGACTGAAGCTTCCAAAGCGGAAGAAGTTGCTCCAGCTACAGAAACAAGTCAAGTAGCTAGCCCTGAGACAACCCCAGAAGTACAACAGCCCGTTGTTCAAGTTGCTCAACCTGAATATCAACAAGTACAGGTGCAACAAGTTGCTACTGAAGCTGTCCAAGCCCAACCTGTAGCTCAGGTTCAAGCAGCCCAGCCAGTTGTTACTGCAGGTGTCGGTGAAGCAGCTGCCAAAGAATTTATTGCTCAAAAAGAGTCTGGTGGCAGCTATACAGCTCAAAATGGTATCTACTATGGTCGTTACCAGCTCACAAGTTCTTACCTAAATGGTGATTTTTCACCTGAAAACCAGGAGCGTGTAGCAGACAACTATGTATTGCAACGTTACGGTTCATGGGAAAATGCCTACCAGTTCTGGATTGCCAATGGTTGGTATTAATAGGAATGTTGAAAGTCTAGCTTGCTAGGCTTTTTTTTCTTGTCTGTAAGTTCTTCAACTTTACAGAAATTGACACTATCGCTTATAATAGAGTTTCGATAGAAAAGAGAGAAGAAATGAACCTGCAAAAACGAATTTTCCGATTAAATATGGTCATGTTGATTATCTCCATGTTGGCTATCCTGGGAGTCAGCATTTATGTGGCCAATAGCATTTACCAAAACAGGGCTAATATGCAGTCAACTAGCCAACGGACAGCTACTAGTCAGTCGAGTATAGAGCAGTTTACAGGGACTGATTTTGCTAGTCTTGCTAGTCAGTTGGCTATGAATGGGGCCCAGCTCCATGTAGAGGAGGCCGGCCAGGTCCTTTATTCTAATATTGAGGAAGATATTGAAGATTTGGCAGGTGTGACGGTATCCAAGACAGCCCATGTTTCCTATGTAGATGGGGAAGTGGTCATCAGCCGTCTCCTTGTCCAGGAAGGGAAGTATTACCAACTCTATGCACTTTTTGAGGATAGTGATAGTCAATCAGGTTTTTCAGAATTTCAGTCCTTTCTCAGCCAGCTACTCTTAGTTGGTGGGATAGGGATGGTGCTTGTCACCCTTGTCAACTTCCTCTTTACACGTAGAATGCTTGCGGTTATCCTGCGACCGCTCAATCAGCTCCATGCAGCAGTTGAACGCATCAGCCGTGGTAATTATCAAGAGCCGATAGATTACCAGGGTGACCGTGAGTTCGAAGCACTTACAAAGGGTTTTAATAATATGCAGGAGTCTTTGGCAATAGCAGAGCAACAGACCACACTGTACGAGAAGAACCGTACCCAAATGGTAGCAGATATTTCCCATGATTTGCGGACGCCGTTGACTTCTATCAAGGGCTATGCCAAGGGAGTTTTGGACGGGGTTGCCAATACGGATGAAATGAGAGAACGTTATTTGCAGACCATTTATCAAAAATCCCTGGCAATGGAGCAGCTGTTGGAAAAACTTCTTCTCTTCTCAAATTTGGATACTGACCAGATGCCCTTTGATTTCCAAATTGTAGATTTACAGGAAATCTTGACAACTTATTTGACAGAAAAGCAAGTCGAGTTTACAGATGGTCAGGTACAATTTATAGTAGATTTGGTTCCTCAAACTCCTGTGAAAGTAGATATTGTGCAGTTTAAGCGAGTCTTGGATAATCTGTTAGAAAATGCTCGGAAATATGCAAAAGTTGATAATCTTGTCATCACCTTGACAAGTCGTGTAAAGGGAGAAAAACTTGAATTGCTATTTGCTGACAATGGTCGTGGTGTCTCGGAGCAGGCAAAAGACAGATTGTTTGAAGCATTTTACAGGGAGGACCAGGCCAGACAGGGGGCGGACGGCCATGGACTTGGCCTAGCCATTGTCAAAGATATTATCGAGAGACTAGGCGGCAGTATCAGGGTTGATAACTGTGACGGACTAGTTTTTACTATTTTACTGCCTTTGGAGAAAGAGAATGACTAGAATTTTAATTGCAGAAGATGACTTGGAGATTGCCTACCTGGAAAGAGATTATCTGGAAATGCAGGGCTATGAGGTGGATCTGGTCCATGACGGTGGACTAGTTGAGGAAGAAATTCAAAAAGAAGATTATTCCTTATTGCTGTTGGATGTGATGTTACCTAATAAAACGGGCTACGACATTTGCAGAGCCATTCGGGAGCAGGTTGATTTTCCTATTTTAATGGTGACTTCTAAGCAGGAGACAATTGATGTGGTGCGTGGCCTGGGCTTAGGTGCGGACGATTATATCAGCAAACCCTTTGATCCGATGGAGTTGGTGGCGCGTGTCAAGGCTCATTTGGCCCGTTATCAGCGCTTGGCCAAACCCTCAGAGCAAGCAGAGATTGTCCTTGGCGACTTGACCATTTATCAGGAAAATTGGAAGGTTATCAAGGCTGGTCAGGAAATCAAGCTACCCAACCGTGAGTTTGAGTTGCTTGTTTATCTGGCAAAACATCCCAATCGTGTCTTTTCAAAAGACCAGTTGTTTGAGAAAATTTGGGGATTTGACTATGTTGGAGATAGTGCTACGGTGACGGTTCACATCAATCGCCTGCGGGATAAGTTGGGTTCAGACCTGATTGAGACTGTATGGGGAGCTGGCTACCGACTCAATGGATAATTTATTTAGATTCGTTTAGAATTTGTTTAGAAATTTTCATCCTTATGTTCATACTTGTCAGCTATACTTATCTTATCAGCCAATGAGCTGGATAAATGAAATGAGGTCATAAGAATGGAAAACAAACACGAAATTATTGAACACGATGCAGTTGCTAAACAAGGTTTTTGGCAGAAAGCTAAGTCAAAAATTATGGGCATGACTACCAAGCAGCTAGTTTTTCTGGCTCTAGGATTGGCAGTTTTGAGTGGTGCTGGTATGATTGCGGCTGAAGTGTTTGACAATCAATTGGAGATAGCAGAGGATAAAGTCGAGCGTCAATTAGGATTGGAACAAGATTTAGATGATAAGATTGTCACTATCCCTTCTTCTACAAATACAGCTACCAATACTAGCCAGACAGCTCCTGCAACGAGCCTGGAAGCCTTGACAAATGCCTACGGTGTAAACTTAGTTGACAAGTCTGAACTGGATGGCACCTATACAGCAACCGCTGGAAATGACCAGTATACCCTGACTGTAAAGGGCAATCAGGCAACTCTTGTTGAATTGGATACTGATGGTGAGCAGGATTTGGAACAAATTATCTTTGACTTGGATAAGAAGCTGGCCTATGTAGATGGCGAGGCTGAAAGCTATACTTTGGAAGGAAATAATTTAACTTTGACAGAACTTGACAAGGAACTCTTTAACCAACAGGATAGCTTGACATTCACAAAACAATAAGAAAAGGACCGTAGAGGTCCTTTTGTCTTGACAAGGTTGTCAATTTTCGCCAAAGATTTCTTGTGCCAGTCGGCGACCAGTTGGTGTGGCAGCCAGGCCTCCTTCGGCAGTCTCACGGAAGGCGGTTGGTAGGGCAGAGCCTACTTGGTACATGGCATTGATGACTTCATCTACAGGGATTTTGGATTCAATTCCTGCCAGTGCCATATCTGCGGCCACCATAGCGTAGCTAGCTCCCATTGCATTTCGTTTGACACATGGGACTTCTACCAGACCTGCGACTGGATCACAGATCAGCCCTAGCATATTTTTGATGACAAAGCAGATGGCTTGGCTAGCCTGGTAGGGACTTCCTCCAGCAGCAAGGGTTAATGCCGCTGCGGACATAGCAGAGGCAGAGCCAACTTCTGCTTGACAGCCTCCTTCTGCTCCAGAGATGGAGGCGTTGTTGGCAATAACTAGACCGAAGGCTCCAGCTGTAAAGAGGAAGTCAAGTTGTTGCTCTTCCGTCAAGCTTAACTTGTCAATAGCAACACCAAGAACGGCAGGCAAACAACCAGCAGAGCCAGCAGTTGGGGTGGCACAGACCAAGCCCATTTTGGCGTTCAACTCGTTGACAGCCATAGCATTTCTTGCTGCGGATAGGATAGAGGAATCAGATAGCGTCTTGCCCTTTTTCATATAAGTGTCCAACTTGGCAGCATCACCACCTGTCAATCCAGAAACGGACTTGCTTTCTGTCAATCCGTCAACAATTGACGCTTTCATGACTGTCAAGTTTCTTGACATGATTGTCAAGATTTCTTCTCGGCTACGCCCTGTCAATTCAATTTCAGTCGCAATCATGAGTTCAGCTACATTGCCAGAAAACTGTTCGGCTTGCTGAACTAATTCTTCGATAGTATAAAACATGTCTTTCTCTTTCTAGTTGAAGAAGGTAACATTGTGCAGATGGGGAATTTTTTCAATTTCTGCAATAGAATTTTCACATTGGCGAGCATCCACTTCGATAATCATAATAGCTTTTTCGCCAGCTTGTTCACGTGTCACGTTCATTTGAGCAATATTGATATTGTATTTTGATAAGATGTCAGTTACCTTGGCAATCATACCTGGAACATCTTGGTGAACGATGATAATTGTCGGAGTGTTCATATTCAGGTTGACAGAAAAGCCGTTGAGCTCCGTTACTTGTATATTGCCTCCACCAATTGAAACGCCTGTGGCTGAGATGGACTTTTTGTCATTTTTAATGATGATTCGTGTGGTATTGGGATGGGGGGTATTGCTGTCCTTGTTGACACGCCAGTAAACCTTAATACCACGCTCCCGAGCAATATCCAGAGAGTCAGGAATGCGTGGGTCGTCTGTATCCATGCCTAAAATGCCTGCTACCAAGGCCACATCCGTACCGTGCCCACGATAGGTCTTGGCAAAAGAGTTGTAAAGTTGGAATTCGACCTCGGTTGGCTCATCACCAAAGATGGAAGACACAATTTTCCCAATGCGGACTGCCCCAGCTGTATGGCTGGAAGAAGGTCCAATCATAACAGGCCCGATAATATCAAAGACCGATTGAAATTTTAAATTTGTCATAACTATCCTCACGTTTTTCTTAATACTATTATATCAAATTTTTGATTTGGATAGAATGCCTAGATGAATGGGGTTTCAATACCAAATTCCTGTTTCTTCACCCTTTTGTGTGGTATAATACAAGTTGTTCAAAATCGACCTTCAAATCGTTTTTTGAAAAAATTTTGGAATACGACCTTCAAATCGTTATTTCTACGAAAAGATGGGAGAAGATGATGTCAATAGACAATTCGAAAACCCGTGTTGTTGTCGGTATGAGTGGCGGTGTGGACTCATCGGTTACGGCTCTCTTGCTCAAGGAGCAGGGCTACGATGTGATCGGCATCTTCATGAAAAACTGGGATGACACGGATGAAAATGGCTTCTGTACAGCAACAGAAGACTATAAGGATGTGGCTGCAGTGGCAGACCAAATCGGCATTCCTTACTACTCTGTTAACTTTGAAAAAGAGTATTGGGACCGCGTTTTTGAGTATTTCCTAGCAGAGTATCGGGCTGGCCGCACCCCCAATCCAGATGTCATGTGTAACAAGGAAATCAAGTTCAAGGCCTTCTTGGATTACGCTATGAACTTGGGTGCGGATTATGTGGCGACGGGCCACTACGCTCAGGTGTCACGCGACGAGGACGGCACCGTTCACATGCTACGTGGGGCAGACAATGGCAAGGACCAGACCTATTTCCTTAGCCAACTCTCACAGGAACAGCTGCAGAAAACCATGTTTCCGCTCGGCCATTTACAAAAGTCTCAGGTAAGGGAAATAGCAGAGCGAGCAGGCTTGGCAACCGCTAAAAAGAAAGACTCGACAGGCATCTGCTTTATCGGTGAAAAGAACTTCAAAGAATTTTTAGGGCAGTATTTGCCAGCCCAGCCTGGTCGGATGATGACCGTTGACGGTCGTGATATGGGAGAACATACCGGCCTTATGTACTATACGATCGGCCAGCGGGGCGGGCTTGGTATCGGAGGACAAATCGGCGGGGACAATGAGCCTTGGTTTGTTGTCGGAAAAGACCTGTCCAAAAATATCCTCTATGTCGGTCAAGGTTTCTATCATGAGTCCTTGATGTCAACTTCTTTACAAGCTAGTCAAGTCCACTTTACACGGGATATGCCTGAAGAGTTTACACTTGAGTGTACAGCTAAATTCCGCTACCGTCAACCAGACAGTCAAGTAACTGTCAAGGTAAAAGGTGATAAGGCAGAAGTCATATTTGCAGAGCCACAAAGGGCCATTACACCAGGACAAGCCGTTGTTTTCTATGACGGACAAGAATGCCTGGGCGGTGGCATGATTGATATGGCCTATAAAGATGGAGAGGCTTGTCAGTATATTTAGTTGACAGGTTTGTAAAGATTGTTTAACTTGACTTGTCAGGACAATTTGATACAATATTTCTAACAAGAACTATGATGGTCAAAGCTCATGGGAATTGTAGGCTTTTTTGTCCTGCAATTTTCGAGAGTTTTGGCTATTTTTTGCGATTGGGGAGAGAAGATGGATTTCAGAACGAGACACGACAATCAAATCTTCGGTGTTCGGGCAACGGGCTTGGTGGTACAAGATGAGAAACTTTATCTCGTTAAGTCGCCTGAAGGGAAATACTACACTTTGGGTGGAGCTATTCAGCTTGGCGAAACAACCGAAGAGGCTGTGCAACGGGAAATGAAAGAAGAAATCGGAATTGATGTGGAGGTTGGACCACTAGCTTTCATCGTTGAAAATCAGTTCACCTTGCAGGAGAAATCCTATCATCAGATTGAATTTCTCTATATAGTTACCCCACTGTCTAATCCAGCGACCAATCTGGAAGAAGGGAATTCTGTTCGCCAGTGTGAATGGGTTGCTTTTGCGGACTTAGAGAAACTGGATCTCAATCCAGCCTTTCTTAAGACCGAGTTAGCCAACTGGGACGGACAACTAAAGCATTTTATGAACAAAGACAACTAAAGTAGCGGAGGAAACCATGCCTGTTAAATTGATTGTCCATGTCTTGCTGACTGTTGCAGACAGCCACTTGATAATTCAGCGTTCGCAGATTAAGCGTGGCAAACCCAATGTCTTTCCGCAGCATTGGGACATTCCAGGCGGTCGTGTTGAGGAGAATGAGTTGCCCCGTGATGCTGCAGTGAGAGAGTGTTTTGAAGAAACAGGTATTTTGATAGAAAAGGAAAATCTGACCATTATCCATGAAGATAGTCAGTTCGATGAAGAGAAGCAGACTGTATTTACGAGGCTGGTCTATGAAGTGAAGCTTCTTGAACAGCCCAAAACCATTCTTCTTGACCTAGAAGAACATACAGATTTTCTATGGTTAGCCCCTAGCGATAAAAATAAGAAAAACTTAGTTCCATATCTGGACGAAATTTTAGAAAAGAGAAGGATGAATGGATTTCAGAACCAGAGTTGACAACCAGATTTTCGGTGTTCGTGCCACTGCATTGATTATAAAAGATGGGAAAATATTTCTCACTAAGGACTCTAATGGGCGTTATTATACCATTGGCGGTGCGATTGAGGTCAATGAGGTAGCAGCGGATGCGGCTGTTCGAGAAGTCAAAGAAGAATTAGGGGTTGACAGTCGTGTCAATCAATTGGCTTTTGTTGTTGAAAATCAATTTACACATGAAGGTATAGACTTTCACAATATCGAGCTTCATTTTATCGTGGAGCCTGTTGGAGAAATGCCTGAGGAGATGATTGAAGACAACTTGAAACAAGCTTGTGAATGGATAGACGTTGACAAACTTGTCAACCTAGATGTCGTACCAGTTTTTCTGGCAGAGGAATTGCCAAACTGGAGTGGACAAGTTAAACACATTATGAACATGAAGGAGTAAACAACATGACACACACATTTGCAGAAAACTACGATGTCATCGTGATTGGTGCGGGGCATGCGGGTGTAGAGGCGGGCTTGGCAGCCAGTCGGATGGGCTGTAAGACCTTGCTTGCAACTATTAATTTGGATATGGTGGCCTTTATGCCTTGTAATCCCTCTATTGGCGGCTCTGCCAAGGGGATTGTGGTAAGGGAAATCGATGCCCTGGGTGGCGAAATGGGCCGCAACATTGACAAGACCTACATTCAGATGAAAATGCTCAATATGGGCAAGGGGCCAGCTGTTCGTGCCTTGCGGGCTCAGGCAGATAAGGCAGAGTATGCAGCAGAGATGAAGCGGACGGTGGAGCGTCAGGAAAATCTAACCCTACGTCAAACTATGATTGATGAGATTTTGGTGGAGGATGGCAAGGTTATCGGTGTCCGCACGGCTACCAACCAGAAATTCTCAGCCAAGGCGGTCGTAGTGACAACTGGTACAGCCCTGCGTGGTGAGATTATCATCGGTGACCTCAAATATTCATCAGGCCCTAACAATAGCCTTGCTTCTATCACGCTGGCGGATAATCTGAAGGAGCTTGGTCTTGAAATCGGTCGGTTCAAGACAGGAACGCCACCGCGTGTCAATGCTCGTACCATTAACTATGAAGACACGGAGATTCAACCAGGCGATGAAAAGCCTAACCATTTTTCATTTTTGTCCAAGGATGAGGATTATTTGCAGGATCAGATTCCTTGCTGGTTGACCTATACTAATGCGACCAGCCATGAGATTATCAACAGCAATCTCCATCGGGCACCTATGTTTTCAGGGATTGTTAAGGGGATTGGTCCCCGTTATTGTCCGTCAATCGAGGACAAGATTGTCCGTTTTGCCGACAAGGAACGCCACCAGCTTTTCCTAGAGCCAGAAGGCCGCAACACCGATGAAATTTATGTTCAAGGGCTGTCAACCAGTCTGCCAGAAGATGTACAGCAGGACTTGATTCACTCTATTAAAGGCTTGGAAAATGCCCAGATGATGCGGACGGGTTATGCCATTGAGTACGATATGGTCATGCCGCACCAGTTGCGGGCGACGCTGGAAACCAAGAAGATTTCAGGGCTCTTTACAGCAGGTCAGACCAACGGAACATCAGGTTATGAAGAAGCAGCTGGTCAGGGAATTGTAGCTGGTATCAACGCCGCCCTCAAGGTACAGGGCAAGCCAGAGCTGATTTTGAAACGAAGTGACGGCTACATAGGTGTCATGATTGACGACTTGGTGACCAAGGGAACGGTGGAACCTTACCGCCTCTTGACCAGTCGGGCAGAATACCGCTTGATTTTGCGTCATGACAATGCCGATATGCGACTGACGGAGATTGGTCGTCAGGTGGGCTTGGTGGATGATGAACGCTGGCAGGTTTTCCAAATCCATAAAAACCAGTTTGACAATGAAATGAAACGCTTGGAGTCTATTAAACTCAAGCCAATCAAGGAAACCAATGAAAAAGTCGTTGCTATGGGCTTCAAGCCCTTGACAGACGCTTTGACTGCCAAGGAATTCATGCGTCGTCCAGATGTGACTTACGCAGATGCGGTAGCCTTTATCGGCCCTGCGGCAGAGGAGTTGGATGCCAAGACCATTGAATTGATTGAAACAGAGGTCAAGTATGAAGGTTACATTGCCAAGGCCTTGGACCAAGTAGAGAAGATGAAACGCATGGAAGAAAAACGGATTCCAGCCGACATCGACTGGGATGACATTGACTCCATTGCGACCGAGGCTCGTCAGAAATTTAAGCTGATTTCACCAGAAACTATTGGCCAGGCTAGTCGGATATCTGGTGTCAATCCAGCAGATATCTCTATTCTCATGGTCTATTTGGAAGGGCGTAGCCGTTCCATTGCCAAAAATAAGGATAAGAAGTAGTCCTTGTGACTGCTTTTTCCTTTGGATTTCAGGGTCATAGCTAGAATTTTTCGGTAATTTATGGTAGAATGGCAGTCAGAGGTTAGTGATGAAAAAATTTCGATTTTCGACAATTCATTTTGTCATGATTGGACTGATTTTGTTTGGACTAGTGGCTGTTATTCACCGCATTTTTCCGACAAGCGTCCTCACAATTTTTGCGCTTTTACTGAGCTTAATTGTCTTAGTTGTGCTCTTTATTTATCAGAAACATTCCTATGAATTTAGCGAACTGGAGCAGATTGAATATTTAAATAGTCAGGCAAATTCTGGTCTCATGAAGCTTTTGGATCAGATGCCGATCGGTGTGATTAAGGTTCAAGCAGAGACCAATCAAGTCGAGTGGTTTAATCCTTTTGCGGAGTTGATTTTCGCTCAGGAAAATGGTGAATTTGACCAGAAAAAGCTACGTGAAATTATTGATGTCGGTCTAGATGAAGATAGGGTTTATGCTAATTTTTCTGGAAAACGCTATGCGGTCAATGTTGATTTTGAACAGGGCTTATTTTACTTTTTTGATGCCTCCAATGAATATTCTGCAACCAATAGTTTGATTGGCAGTCGACCAGTTATCGGGATCATTTCGGTGGATAACTATGATGAGCTGGAGGATACAATAACGGATTCTCAGATTAGCCAGGTCAATTCTTTCTTGGCTCAGTTTGTGTCCGATTTTTGTAATGGTTATGGCATTTACTACCGCCGTGGTTCTATGGATCGTTTCTATTTTTTCACGGACTACGGTGTTTTGGAAAGTTTGATTGAAGATAAATTTTCGGTCATTGACAAGTTTCGTGAAGAGGCTAAAAAGTTAGAATTAAGCCTAACGCTTAGTATGGGTTTGGCTTACGGGACAACCAACCATCATCAAATTGGTCAAGTTGCCCTGCAAAATTTGAACATGGCAGAGGTCCGTGGTGGTGACCAGGCTGTTGTCAAAGAGAATGACGACCGTAAACAACCGCTCTTTTTTGGTGGCGGCTCAGCATCATCTGTCAAACGTACTCGTACCCGTACTCGTGCCATGATGACAGCGGTGTCTGATAAGCTCAAGTCAGTCGATGCGGTGTTTGTAGTCGGACATCGAAACTTGGATATGGATGCTCTGGGCTCCTCTGTTGGGATGCAGTATTTTGCGCAAAATATCATGAACAATGCCTATACGGTCTATAATCCCGATGAGATGGCCCCGGATATTGTTCGTGCGATAAAAAAATTGAGCGATGAGAATTGTTCGAACCTGCTTACAATTCAAGAAGCCAAGCAGATGGTTACTTCCCACTCTCTGATGATCATGGTGGATCATTCTAAGATTGGCTTGACCTTGGATAAGGAATTGTATGATTTGTTTACCCAGGTTATAGTCGTAGACCACCATCGTAGAGATACGGATTTCCCTGATAATGCTATCTTGACCTATATCGAGAGTGGTGCAAGTTCAGCCAGTGAGTTGGTGACAGAGCTTATTCAATTCCAGAATGACAAGCGCCACAAGCTTAATCGTCTTCAGTCAAGCTTGTTGATGGCGGGGATTATGCTGGACACCAAGAATTTTACCTCGCGCGTGACCAGTCGGACCTTCGATGTGGCTAGCTATCTGCGTACTCGCGGTAGTGATAGTCTGGAAATTCAGCAGATTTCAGCGACAGAATTTGATGAATACCGTCAGATTAACGAGCTGATTTTGCAAGGACAGCGGTTTGAACCCCAAATCGTCATTGCCCGTGGCAAGGAAGGAACGAAGTACGATACAGTCGTTCCAAGTAAGGCGGCGGATACCATTTTGGATATGGCAGGCATTGAGGCAGTCTTTGTTCTGACGGAAAATACTCAAGATTATGTGGCGATTTCTGCAAGAAGCCACAGTAAAATCAATGTCCAGCGGATTATGGAGGAAATGGGCGGAGGCGGTCACTTTAACCTGGCTGCAGCCCAAGTCTACGACCTTACAATGGATCAAGTCTATGATAAATTGACGGATACGATTCGTCAGGAACTTAGTGAAAGTTAGGAGAGAATAGATGAAAGTTATCTTTTTAGCAGACGTAAAAGGCCAAGGAAAAAAAGGCGAAATCAAGGAAGTGCCAACAGGCTATGCCCAAAACTTTTTGATTAAGAAAAACTTAGCCAAAGAGGCAACTACCCAGGCCATCAGTGCCCTGCGTGGTCAAGAAAAATCAAAAGAAAAAGCCCATGCCGAGCAGGTTGCAGCAGCAGAAGCCATCAAGGCAAAGCTGGCTGAGGAAGCTACCTTGGTCAAATTTGTCGAAAAAGTGGGTCCAGACGGACGTACCTTCGGCTCTATTACCAGCAAGAAGATTGCCGAGGAATTGGAAAAACAATTTGGTATCAAGATTGACAAGCGTCATATTCAATTGGACCACCCAATTCGTGCCTTGGGTTTGATTGATGTTCCTGTGAAAATCTATCAGGATGTAACAGGCGTCATCAATTTGAGTATCAAAGAGGCTTAAACTATTTGATTTTTAGTCATATTGGTGAGGAGGTGAAATCTTGGCAGAATTAGACGAATTGAGGGTACAGCCCCAGGATATTTTAGCGGAACAGTCGGTGTTGGGTGCCATTTTCCTAGACGAGGGCAAGCTGGTCTTTGTCCGTGAGTATATCGAGGCTGAAGACTTTTTCAAGCACGCTCATAAGCTGATTTTCAAGGCAATGATTGCGTTGGCGGACAAGAATGAGGCCATTGATGCGACGACTATGCGTAACTACTTGGTCAATCATGGTGACTTGGAAAATATCGGTGGCTTGGCTTATTTGGCAGAGATTATTAGTTCGGTACCGACGGCGGCCAATGCGGAGTTCTATGCCAAGATTGTCGCTGAGAAATCCAACCTGCGTAAGTTGATTGCTCGTCTGACAGAGGCTGTTAATCAGGCCTACGATGGAGCTGACGGGTCGGATGATATTATTGCCAATGCAGAGAAGGCCCTGATTGATGTCAGCGAAGGAGCTAGCCGTAGCGGTTTCAAACGGATTGACGATGTCCTCAATATCAACTTTGATAATCTGGAAACCCGTGCCAAGCAGACTTCGGACATTACGGGGATTGCGACGGGCTATCCTGCACTGGATGCAATGACGACAGGACTCCACGAGGAAGAGTTGATTATCCTTGCGGCCCGTCCTGCGGTGGGGAAAACGGCCTTTGCCCTCAATATCGCGCAAAATATCGGGACCAAGCTAGGCTTGACCGTCGCCATATTTTCTTTGGAAATGGGTGCAGAGAGCTTGGTGGACCGTATGCTGGCCTCGGAAGGGGTTATCAATTCGCGTGCCATTCGTACGGGTCACTTGACTCAAGAAGAGTGGAACAAGTATATGGTGGCTCAAGCCAATTTAGCGCGGGCTAGCATTTATATCGACGATACGCCGGGTATCAAAATTACGGAGATTCGCTCGCGGTCGAGGAAATTGGCCCAAGAAACCGGCAATCTCGGTCTGATTTTGATTGACTACTTGCAGTTGATTACAGGGACTGGTCGCGAAAACCGGCAACAAGAGGTTTCGGAGATTTCCCGTCAGCTGAAAATTCTGGCCAAGGAATTGAAAGTGCCGGTTATTGCCCTCAGTCAGCTGTCTCGTGGAGTTGAGCAACGGCAGGACAAACGTCCAGTTCTTTCTGATATTCGTGAATCGGGTTCGATTGAGCAGGATGCGGATATTGTTGCCTTCCTCTACCGTGATGATTATTATGAGCGGGGTGAGCAGGAAGACGGTGGTATTCCCAATAATACGGTCGAGGTTATCATCGAGAAAAACCGTTCGGGTGCGCGTGGCACCGTGGAACTCATGTTCCAAAAAGAGTACAATAAATTTGCAAGTATTTCCAAGAGAGAGGATGGATAGAGCATGAGTGATGCATTTACAGATGTTGCCAAGATGAAGCAAATCAAACAGGATATTAAGGACCATGAAGGGCAAATTGTGGAATTGACCCTGGAGAATGGGCGTAAGCGTGAAAAAAACAAGCAAGGTCGGATTATCGAGGTCTATCAGTCACTCTTTATTGTGGAGTATGAGGATCCAAACAATACCTTTGTGGAATCTTATACCTACTCAGACATCTTGACGGAGAAGATTTTGATTCATTATTTGGATTAATCGCTATAAAAGGCTTTACAGAGCCTTTTTTCTGTGCTATACTATTCTTTGTGCGAAATAACAGCAGGGCAAAATGAAGCTCGTCAACAGAAGGTCAGCAAGAAGAGTAATCGTTGCTGTTTCGATGAAGGCCTCCTGCACGAATCAGGTTTGCTTAAACAGTTATTTCCTACAACAATATTTTTTATTTTAGGAGGACATAACTATGTCACGTTATACAGGACCATCTTGGAAACAAGCTCGTCGTCTTGGCTTGTCATTGACAGGTACAGGTAAAGAATTGGCACGTCGTAACTACGTACCAGGTCAACACGGACCAAACAACCGATCTAAATTGTCAGAATACGGTTTGCAATTGGCTGAGAAACAAAAATTGCGTTTCTCTTACGGTTTGGGTGAAAAACAATTCCGTAACTTGTTCGTACAAGCAACTAAAATCAAACAAGGTACTCTTGGTTTCAACTTCATGCTTCTTTTGGAGCGTCGTTTGGACAACGTTGTGTACCGTCTTGGTTTGGCAACTACTCGTCGTCAAGCACGTCAATTCGTAAACCACGGTCACATCCTTGTTGACGGCAAACGCGTTGACATCCCTTCATACCGCGTTGAAGTTGGTCAAGTAATCTCAGTTCGTGAGAAGTCAATCAAAGTTCCAGCTATCCTTGAGGCTGTTGAAGCAACTCTTGGCCGTCCAGCTTTCGTATCATTCGATGCTGAAAAATTGGAAGGTTCATTGACTCGCTTGCCAGAGCGCGATGAAATCAACCCAGAAATCAACGAAGCACTTGTCGTAGAATTCTACAACAAAATGTTGTAATATTTTATTGAATATGATAGGCTGTAAAGCCTTGAAATTAAGCACTTTAGGCCTCTTTCCTAGAGTGCTTTTTTGATTTTACTACCCTTTTAGCTATCCCTAGCTAATTTTGATATAGTAAGAGGGTAGTCGCAAAACGCGACACCCTTATTTTTTATAAATTGCTGATAGCTGCCTCAAAGATTGAGACGGCTTTTTTTGCACCTTCCCTAGTGGCGTGAACGTAAGTATTTAAGGTCATGGCAATGTTTGAATGACCAAGCCTATACTGTAAGTCTTTGGCCTCTATCCCAGCGTAGAGCATAATAGTGGCGTGAGTATGGCGGAAACCATGAAAACTAATATCAGGGACACCAGCAGCCTTAAAATGCTTTTGTAGTCTTTTCCTGAGTAGGCAAGCGTAAGCGTATTTGGTAGTAAATGGAGTGAATACAATACTCACAGACCGCCCCAGCTTCCAGGCTTGAGCCTGCTGACGCTTTTTGTATTGCTTGAGCAACAACACAGTAGCCTTGTCTATTTCAATATCCCGCAGCCCTGATTTAGATTTTGGGGTATTCGTTTCTTGGTATCGATTGAGTGTTTTTGTTACGCTGATCGTACCGCTATCTAAGTCAATATCAGACCATTCTAGCGCCAGAGCCTCACCGATACGGCAACCAGTGGCCAGTAAAGTCTTGTAAAGAACGTAGTCAAAGAAATCGCCATAATTTGACTGATCCAAGCTATCCAGGTAATTAAGAAACTGTTTCAATTCTTGATTACTGAAGAACTTGACTTTTTGCTCTTTATTCTGTTGTTTACGTGGCACAATAACATCACGGGCGGGGTTATGTTGCAGCAGTTGCATAGTCACACCATATTGAAGAATGCGACGGTTGATATTGTTTAGAAAACTGTAATTGGCATAGGCACCCTGGACACCTCTATTGGCGTTATCAGCCCACTTATTGACTTGTTGCTGGATGATAGGAGTAGTAAGCCTATCTAGCTTGTAATCGCCAAATGCGGGCAAAATATGAAGTCTAACAATACCTTCCATAGATTGCTGGGAATTTGGCTTGATGGTATTCTTGTAACTTTCCCACCACAGAGCGACAAGCTCCCGATAAGTAGTGATGGTTGGTTTCTCTTTGACACAATTCCCGTTTTTCTCAAACTCCAATTGTGCTTGTCTAGCTTTGATTTTTACACCCTTTTTAGTGCTAGCCGTGACGGTTGTCCGTGCTTTCTTGCCGGTCAACTTGTCAACTCCAAGATAAACGCTTGAGCGGTACACGATAGTACCGTTTTTCTTTTTGTATTCTGTAATATTCATGATCATACCTTTCTAACATCAGTAAGCAAGTATGGGATTTAGTTAAGTATTTATCATGCTAGGGCTTACGAGAATAGCCCTATTTACGTTTATTTTGGTTTGATAGGGTAAATATACCAGTCAAGAGTAAAATGCAAATATGGGCGTTTTAGAGCGTTTGACAGGGTGAGCAGTATTCTGAGCTCATGAACTTCCAAATGTTGCAACGTTTCAACATTTAGGGAAGCCCCTGAGAGCGTGGAATAGCTATTTTCTTTCTTTTTCTAATTGTAGTTTTCGAAAATGTAATTCATCGCTAAAATCTAACAACCACGACATTACTTGACTAACTACATTGTAATCGCCAAAACCACTTAAACTCATTGTAGAAACTAATCTATCTAAAATTCGATTGGCCAGAAGTGTATCGGTTATCAAGTTGTCAATTTCTTCTATATCGTTAATATCTGTAATTGTTCGTAGCATGGAATAATCAACCGTAAACAGAGGTTTTTCCGATTTATCTTCATACCCCAACAGATACCCGACAGGTACCCCAAAATGATCAGCGAGTGCCTGGGCTTTGTCTGGTTTGATAGTATTGACGCCGTTTTCCCAATTTTGGAGTGTTCTGTATGAAACACCAATTTCTTTCGCTAGAGCTTGTTGGGACAAGCCTTTTTCTTTGCGTAAAATTTTTAATCTATTCATAATTTCAACACCTTTCACGCAAATTATAACATGACACCGAAAAAATGTACAATATTTTTTCAAAAAAAGTGTTGACTACGAAAAAATAAAGTGCTATTATACAAACATAGCACCGAATAACGGTGCAAACCAACCGCAACACCTTTCAATCTATTCAGGTTGGTTATCAAAACAGAAAGGAGAAAAGATCATGAAGAACAATATGCGTGTATTGTTAGCCAAACGCCGTGAGAAAGTTTCACACGTCGCAGAGGCTACAGGCATTTCAAAAAGCACTTTGACGGCTTTGTACTACGAACGTACCAAGAAGCCAGATATTGAAACGCTTCAAAAAGTCGCAAACTATTTAGGCGTGACGATTGATGAACTACTAACGCCAGAGGAATAAGAAAGGAGCAGACAATGAATAATTTTATGACAATTGGAACAGGTCACACGATGACTACAACAGACGGTACACAATACATTTCAAGCCGTGACATCGCAGAATGGACTGAGAAACGACATGACCATCTTATACGAGACATTGAAAAATATATCTGTGTTTTTAGTGATGATGAGCAAACCCCAATTTTGGGGAATGGCATAACACCAAGGGTTGAGGGCTATTTTATCGCCGATACTTACCAAGCAGAAGACGGTGGACGAGCTTATAAAATGTTTTGGTGCAGTCGCAAAGGTTGCGAGATGATCGCGAATAAGATGACAGGCAAGAAAGGTATTTTATTTACAGCCCAGTATATTGAAGCCTTTCACGCTATGGAAAAGGAATGTAAAAAGCCCAAGCGTGAGCTAAAACGTAAGCCAATCGGAGCGAGGGAAGCAGCATTCATGAAAGAAATTGACATCTACCAACGCATGGCAAACGCTGAACGTTTCTACGTGGACACGCTCGCCCAGGCGATTGCAGAAACTACTGACATGCTAGAAAAGAGCTATCTAACGCATAAGCTAACAAAATTCATGCAGGAAGTAGCACACTAAAAACGACAACAAAAAAGGCTTTGAGAGCGACCAAACTTCCAAGCCTTCCACTAAACAACTAAAACCACAAAAGCAAGTATGGGATTTAGTTAGGTATTTATTTAATTATACCACAAACAGATATATTTGAACAGGCAAATAAAAAAAATAGCACGTATAGTAAAAACCAATTACAGAAAAAAATGAGGTATTTATAAAATGCAAGAAATGACAATAGAAACAGCGTTAGTGCTTATCGCAATACTAACACCGCTGAACATCTTTCTATGGCTACATCTAGGAACGTATCAGCTCCATAGCAAGCCTAAAACCAAGCCAGAGAGTAACAACACCAGACGGCTAACAAATGCGAACTACGGGGCCTATATTCAATCACAGGGCAGATATTACAATTAGGAGGATGGACATGAACAAATTAGAACAGATAGTTGAGGAAATCAAGGAGCAACGCCCAGCACTCTATGGGCTTATCATTGGCATCATAGAGAACAAAATACCTAAAGAGGAAGAAGAACGTTTTTTGACACTTTCCCAAGAAGATAAAAAGCAATGGATCATTGACTGGACGAATCTGCTGGAGGTGCAAGCATGAGCATACTGTCACGAGAAACGGAGTTAGATATATTAGGAGTAGTGGATAGACACCTGGATAAACGCCTGGAGCTGGAGAAGCAAAAACTAGAACATTTTGACCTGATACCAGCGGACGAAGTAGCTGACAAGTTGAATGTTTCTGGAACTACGCTGAGAAATTGGGAGCATATGGGCCTGCAACGGTATCAGTCACCATTTGAGAATAGCAAGAAAATATTTTACCGAGCGAGTGACATATACAACTTTTTGGCGGTTGAGTGAGTAAAAAGGGTAATAAATTTTGAGATTATCCGCAGAAACTCAATAAAATCAATAGTTTATAGCGTTGGATATTATAACAATTTCAAATAAAGGAGAAAGCAACATGAACGAATTTTACACAGGCGAGCTTGAGAACCTTGTCATTGAACTACAAAACCGAATCAACGAGCTAGAGGAACGACTGGAGCGGTTAGAAAATGATTTACGAGGCTAGGGGTTTTCAGAATAATCTAGTCTATCCGTTTGATAGGTTAGAACCGTTTGAGTACATAGCACAGTTTAGACCTATGAAAGTACCAGAGGGGGCGGACATTGAGCAATTCAAACGCACACAAGCCCCCTATTGTATCAGTGGCAAAGTCACAGCAGATAAAAAAGGCACTCACAGGCGGAATAATTCAAGCCTTGTCTATCGCGATTTAGTTTTCTTGGACTATGACGAGCTAGAAGCAAGCGTAGACTTTCCCAGAATCGTTTCTGAGGCACTTTCTGACTATTCCTATATCATTTACCCAACTATCAAACACACGGCTGAGAAGCCCCGTTACAGGCTTGTAGTGAAGCCTAGTCACAAGATGAAAGAAACAACCTACAGGGCAACAGTGCAAGAGATAGCGGACAAAATCGGACTACCATTTGACCTTGCTAGTCTTACATGGTCACAGTTGCAAGGCTTACCCGTGACGGCTGGAGATCCAGAAGAATATCAGAAAATTATTCACAGGGGGAGCGATTACCCTATTCAAGCGGTATTGGATAAACAGCCGACAAAAAGGGCTGTAACTACTACTTACACCCCACGACCTAGCGGACACCGTTCAATCACTATGAGGGTTATAGATACGCTTTTTAATGGCTTTGGAGATGAAGGCGGTAGGAATGTAGCAGTTACCCGATTTGTAGGCTTATTAGTTGGTAAATGGGTCAACTGTGATATACCGACAGCGTGGGAGCTTACACAGATCGCCAACAGCGTAACGGCTGATCCATTGCCAGTTGACGAACTAGAAACAACGTTTGAAAGCATTGTAAAAACAGAAATAAGAAAGAGAGGGCTAGGAGTATCGAACTAGAACAATTACAGGCAGAGATGGAGCAGGTCAGCACTGTTTCAGAGCCTACAAGTATGAAGGAACTTTATAACACATTATACGAACTTGGCGCAATCTGGAGAGAAGAACACCAGTACACAGTCAACGAGGGCAAGAAGAATGAAAAAATAGTAATTCCAATCCCAGAAGTCAGCACCGTTGCTAAGTATCTAAAACAGGTTTGTCACTTTGCTTTCATCTCCACGGGTGACAGTTCGGACAAGTCACCGCTATACTTGTATCACTATGACAAGGGAATTTATACCGATAGCGCGGACTTATTCAACAAACTATGTGCAAAGTTTGACAGCAGGCTCAAGCCTAGAGTATGGGCAGACATTCGGGCATTTATTCGGACAACTACCCGAATTTATAAACCTTTCAGCGACCACACACGCATACCAGTAGCGAACGGGGTGTTTAATCTCAAGACAAAGCAATTAGAACCATTTAGCCCTGATTTTGTTATCACAAGCAAGATTAGAACGGCATACAATGGAGCAGCAAGAAAACCAATACTAGATGGCTGGTTTGACTTTGAACAATGGCTAAAAATCATTGCATGCGGTGACAGTGAAATATATGCTTTATTGTGGCAGATCATGAATGAGGCTATTAACCCAAATAGGACACGGGGAAAACTTGCAATTCTATTAGGTGACGGCAACAACGGTAAGGGCACATTTCAGAGCCTACTGATGAACCTGATAGGAGCGGACAAGGTGGCAACCTTACGCCCCGACCAATTCGAGGGGCACAACTTAGCCAGTCTGGCGGGTAAAGTTTGTAATATCGGTGATGATATTTCTAACAGATACATCGATGAAGTTTCTGATTTGATGAGTATTGTCACAGGCGACACCGTCACGATTAACCCAAAACATCAACAACCGTTTGAACTGAGTTTAAAACTATTCTGTTTGTTTTCTGCTAACGAGTTGCCAAGAGTTCGGAACAAGTCACAAGGCTGGTATAGACGGCTTTGTATTGTACCCTTTAAGGCTGATTTTAATGGCCAGAAAGAACGCCCAGAGATTAAGAATGTGTTTTTTAAAGACCAAGAGCTATTGGAATGGGTACTATTTAAAATCTTGAACATGCCAGCGTTTGACAAGTTTATTGAACCCGAAGCAGTGGCCAAAGAGATTGACAGCTACAAGAAAGAAAATGACTACTTATACGCATTTGTGACGGACGACTACACCGAACGGGATTTACATTTGATTGAGCGTGTACCGTTGAAGTGGATAAAAGAAGAATATCGGACTTTTTTAGCTGAGAATGATCTATCGGCACATATTCCGTACAGTTTCGGGAAAGACCTTGTTAGAATCTTGAGGGTACACACAGGCGGTAAGTATTCACTCAGACAAGGCAGATTGAAGAAAAAAGAAGCCGAAGTTTTTCCCTATCCGCTGACCATTGCAGAGTACACCGAATACCCCCTACGGTTGGTTGAAAAAGATGAGTAGATTTTGTAGTCGTTGTAGTCGTTGTGTAGTCGTTGTTTTTTTGGAGAACGACTACACAATTTATTCAATCATATCAAGGGTTTAAGTGTTGTTTGTAGTCGTTGTAGTCGTTGTTTTTTAAGTATGTATATAGGAAAGTAAAAAAGAGCTATATATAAAAAATAAAACTTTTTTTGAAAAGAACGACTACATTCACTACAAAGTGGCTAAACCCTTACGGGACAAGGGTTTGACAGTGTAGTTATTCTTTTTTGAAAAGAACTACTACATTCCAAAAGTTTACATAATTTATCTTAAAGTGAGGAAAAAACATGAAAATTGAACTATTTAGAAAATCTTACGAAGAAAGCCTACAAGATTTTGAAAACCGAGTAAATGACTTTATGGCAACTGTAGAAGTGATTGACGTGAAAATAAATGTAATCACCGCCCTCGGTGGCAGTTTGTTACAGATGATCACTGTATTATACAAAGATAACCAAAAACAAACAAATTAGAGGGGGTGGGCATGAGAGAAGAGATTGAACTACTTCAAACAGTACTCAAAGGCTTTATTTTATATAATAAACATGGTATAATAGTGAAAGAGAAAACCCCAGACTTTGGGGAGATAACTCTACATTTTCTAGATGGCAAGTTTACACGTCTTGAAAAGAAAGAAATCAAAAAATAGTCTATTGGGAACAACCCTGGGGCGCACTACATGACAGTTATTGTTTTGTTTAGTGTGCCCATTTTTGTTTGCAGAAAGGAGGTAAAAAATGAGTAAGCAGCGAATTCTAAAAAGACTAAAAAATATTGAGTTAGCAATAGCCAATAAAAAATACAACCTGGAAGAAATCATCGCCGAATGGCTAGCAGTGATCCGCCAGATGATATGTTACCCAGATATTCAGAAACAACTTGAGGAAATGCCGTATGAAATAAATTTCCGTACGTTCGCAGAGAATGATGAATTCAGAAAACAAATCAAAACCATTTTAAAAGAGGAGAATTAACAAAATGACATTACAATTAAATTATGCAAAGACAAATGAATATAAAGCAATTTTTAAAAAATACTTGGATGGTGTGATTGAGTGGCGCAAAAAAGTAGCCTATGATGTTCGCCCAGAAGTTATTGAAACATTCAGGAAAAAACTAAAAAAAGAAACTGAAGAAGCCAACAATGATTACAAAAATAAAAAGATGACGGAAGCACGTCACCAGATGGAAGTCATTGAAAAGCAATTTAAAAATACCCGCAATACATACACAGATCCACAAGCGGAAATTTTACGCAGACAAGATTTTGACTTGGAATTTTCAATCATGGATCGCGAGGACATTATTGAATTGTTAAGCGATGAACAGCGGAATTTTTCAAACTATGAACTCAAAAGAATTCAAGCCGCTTATCCTGATGATTATAAAATTGCATCATTGCTTGAGAATCAGCAATTAAAACGTGACGGCCAATGGCTAGAAGATCCGTTTTATAAAGAATGGCAGCAGGATTATTCAGTTTTATTTCAAACTAAAACCGCAGGGCTGGACATTGTCTATTTCCCTAATAATTCGGACAATGGTTACACATTTGAAAATTTAGACCTTTTCCTATCAAGTAACCAGCATGTTACGGCACTGGACTACCATATTCAAAAAATCAGCCAACTAATCAACGAGATCCCGACGGTGAAAAAAGCAGATAAGCCAGCGTTTTTCAAACCCGAACCCGTGAAAAAAATGGAGTTTGAAGAATTTGACGACCGTATTTATAGAATAAGCCCAAATTACGACGTTACAATCCGCTTCAAATATCTGAAAGAGCGTTTTGACGATACAACTACAGACAGATGGGATTTTACCCGTGATGATTATGATGCTTACCGCCATTTACAATTTCTTGAAAAACGCCATGACTTGAAACTGCAAAACGATGAAGAGTATAGAAAACAATACTACGCAGTTGAAACAGCTATAAAATACGAACTTGAACAGAAGAAAGTGAATTTTAATGAATAGCGAGAAATTAACGCCTAAGCAAGAGAAGTTTATGCTTGCCTTGATGACTGCACCGACGGTCACCGAGGCAAGCAAGCTTGCTGGAATTGCAAGGAGTACAGGGCAGAAATATCTAAAAGACGTTACATTCAAACGAGCTTACAGACAATACCGCACAGACATCATGCAGCAAGCTACAGGCAAGTTGCAGAATGCTAGCATACGAGCTGTAGAAGTTTTAGAAGAAATTATGAACGATGAAACGGTCAGCCCTTACGCACGACAACAGGCGGCGCAGACTATTCTGAATATGGCTATGAAGTCGCATGAGGTGGATAACGTGCTTGAAATTGTTGAAGAGCTGGAGTTAAGAATAGCGGAGGAATGATGGTAAGCGAATTGAAAAAGAAAGCGCTAAAACTTAAAGATCAATATATGCACAATAACGATTGGTTTGTGTTTATCAATTATGATACAGACGGATTTATAAAGATTACTAAGCGAAAGCCTAACGGAGAAAAAACAAGTGTTTTTAGAGTTGCCAACGAAGCAGAGGTTTGTGAAACGATAAAAAGTTTTTGTTTAACTGAGCATGATTTTATTTTCGATGATAGACTATAAAAGCAGCCTTTGCAGATCATTGGGGTTGGACATGATGGAGGGCGGGTGTAAATGGATTTAAAACAGCTAGCAAAGAGAAAACTGGAGGAGTTTCATAGGTGGTGCAGGGTTTCAAATCTATTTCATGAACCGACAGAAAGCTTTGACAATTGGCTGATACCGTCATTAGAATTTGATCCAGAGGATTACAAAGACAGAAAACACGATTGGCAACGCGAAGCCCCTGAAGAAGTGAATGAGATTATAAAGGCAGTCAATGCAATAGCTAAACCACGACATCGAGCTGTACTCATCATGAGTTATATATCACCCGAAAAGTTACGATCAGCAGAGCAGGCACAACGACTTGCCATTAAGTCATCTACTTACTACTTGGCCAAGAATGAAGCTTTGGAAGAATTCGCTAATTGTTATCGTGACGGGGCTATAAAGGATGACAAATATACTCAATGAATTGTATAATACATTCGTCAGCAATCAAAAAAGCGTATCGAATTGATACGCTGATTCTTGCTTACTGAACTCATCTTTTTAATTCCCTTTTTAGTTACCCTTTATGTTTCCCCTACTTGTCCAAGTGTTTGAAATTTTGATAGAATTAAGGTAAAATCTAATCAAAACAGGCTTTGTTTGTAGGTACTGAAACATTGTCAGATAACAAAATGCTCTAAGATTTGTTCAAAGTTAAAAGCCCTATTCTGGGCTTTTTCCATATCAATTAGGAGGAAAAATGGTACGAAAATTCATTGGCATTGTACTAGTCATTCTCGGTCTGACATCAATCATTTACTTTGTCAAGTCAACGAGTCAACCTGTTAATGCTGCGTCTGAATATGCGGAAGCTGTTAAGTCTTATCAAGAACTAAGTATTGACCAAGTAGAGAATAAATTAGCAAACAAGGATTCATTTTTCTTGTATGTTGGTCGGGAATCTTGTCAATATTGTAGAGCCTTTGTTCCCAAATTGAGTCAAACAGTTGAACAAACACAACAAACTGTCTATTATTTGGATAGTGAAGAAGATCCAACTGGTCAATTAGAGCAGTTTCTAAAGGCAAGTGGTATCGAAACGGTTCCAAGCTTGTTATATATTGAAGGAGGAAAAGCAGTTTCCATACTTCAAAAAGGTAGTCAGGCTACAATAGAAGAAATTGAGCAATTTTTTGCACAATTCGACAAATAAGACAAGTAATAAGAATGCACTGGCAATAGCTTGTGCATTTTTGGTTTTACTGCACAATTTCATTTGTTCCTTTAGAATATATATTGAAATAAATTAAACAAAATGGTATAATGTGAATATCATAACAAATCGGAGGAGTTTATGAAAAAGAAAACTTGGTTAGGTTTGCTTTTTAGCCTAGTTGCAGTTCTATTTTTAGTCGCATGTGGTGGTAAGGCTGAGAAAACAGTTACATCTACCTCTTCTTCAATCACAACAGAATCATCTTCAAAAGAAGAAGCTGTTTCAGGTGCGTCACAACGTGAATACACGGACCCATCCGAATTGAAAGACAGCTATGATGTTGTCGTAGTTGGTTCCGGTGGTGCAGGTATGGCATCAGCAATCGCTGCTAAACAAGCAGGTGCGACAGTTACCGTTCTTGAAAAAATGCCAATTATCGGCGGGAACACGTCTAAGTCATCTGGTGGTATGAATGCCTCAGAAACTAAGTTCCAAAAGGAGCAAAATATTCCTGATACCAACGACCTCTTCTACGAAGAAAGTCTTAAAGGTGGTAAGGGAACAAACAACCCTGAATTGCTGCGTTACATGGTAGATAATTCAGCAGAAGCTATTGATTGGTTGGATAGCATTGGTATCACACTTAGTGACGTTACCTTCTCTGGTGGTTTCTCTCAACCTCGTATCCACCGTCCAGCGGATGGTTCAGCAGTTGGTGGCTACCTTGTCAATGGTCTTTACAATAACTTGATGGAAAATGAGATTCCAATCTTTGTCAATGCGGATGTGACTGAAATCACTGAAAAAGATGGCGCGGTTTCAGGTGTCAAAGTGAAAGTTGCTGGCGAAGAAAAAACAATTGCTGCTAAGGCTGTTGTCGATGCGGCTGGTGGTTTTGGTGCTAATATGGACATGATCACCAAGGAAAAACCTGAATTGGACGGTTATGTAACAACCAACCATGAAGGTGCAACTGGTGACGGTATTGCCCTCGCTCAAAAATTGGGTGCAGCAACTGTCCAAATGGACCAAATCCAAATTCACCCAACTGTATACCAAGAAGAAGGTCAGGATCCATTCCTTGTATCGGAAGCAATCCGTGGGGAAGGTGCGATCCTTGTCAACAAGGAAGGAAACCGTTTCTACAATGAAATGGAAACACGTGATAACGTTTCTGCAGCTATCAATGCTTTGCCAGAAAAACACGCCTTCATCGTCTTTGGACAAGATCTTCGTGAGCATTCTAAATCAATCGATACTTATGAAGAGCGTGGTATGACAGTTAAGGCTGACACAATCGAAGATTTGGCAAAAGAAATCGGTATTCCAGCTGAAAACTTGAAAGCAACTATTGAAAAATGGAATGGCTATGTGGCCGCCAAAGACGATACAGAATTTGGTCGTAAAACAGCTATGGACCGTGATATTGCCAAAGGTCCATTCTATGCGATTAAGATTGCACCAGGGATCCACCATACAATGGGCGGTCTTAAAATCAATACCAATACAGAAGTATTGAAGGAAGATGGTTCAGCAATTCCTGGTCTTTATGCGGCAGGTGAGGTTACTGGTGGCGTACACGGTAACAACCGTATGGGTGGTAATGCCGTTGCGGACATCGTAGTCTTCGGTCGCCAAGCAGGTACAAAAGCTGCTGAATTTGCGAAAAAATAATCAATGATATAACGGAAAGGGTTCTTCGGAGCCTTTTCTTGTTGTCTACTTTTATCAATGATATACTGGAGTTATGAAGAAAAAAGTTATTCCAATTGTTTTATTAATTAGCCTGATTTTGGTTTGGCGCCTTTCTGTTCATCAATCGGTCGCTGCCTATCCAAGCGTTACCTTGACCAAGGAGGATCAAATTTGGATTATCAGTGATCTCCATTATCTGTCACCAACTTTATTTGATTCAGGAGAGGCTTTCTCCTATATCGAAAAGACGGCTGCTGGTAAGGAGCTCCGCTATGGAAAAGAGCGGATGGATGCTCTTTTGGAGCAGGTCAAACGGGATAAGCCCAAGCATTTGCTGGTCAGTGGAGATTTGACCCTCAATGGTGAAAAGCAGAGCATGCTGGAGTTGGCGGGGTATTTTGGGAAGATGGAGAAAGCTGGTACCCAGGTGCAGGTGATTCCCGGAAATCATGATATAGCCAGTGGCTGGGCGCGCGCCTTTAAGGGAGACCAGCAGGAAGTGGTTGCTCAGGTTTCCCATAAGGATTTTGCGGAGATTTTTGTAGATTTTGGTTATAATCAAGCGGCCAATCGCGATGCCCATTCTCTTAGTTATTTGAGCAAGGTTTCTTCTAATCTGTGGTTTATCATGCTGGATTCCAATATCTACAGCGATGGGATGGGAAAAGGAGGTCCAAAGACCAATGGTCGGATTAAGAAGGAGACGCTAGACTGGATGGAGGAACAGTTGCAGGCGGCTGAAGAGGCTGGTGTGCAGGCCCTTCCAGTTGTTCACCACAATGTCCTTCGGCAGCACCACATGCTGTCCAAAGGCTATACTCTGGATAATACGATAGATGTCAAGCGGCTATTGGATCGCTATGGGGTTCAATTTGGTTTTTCTGGCCATACGCATGCCCAGAACATTGTTTCAGAAGACCTTGGAAAGACCACTTATACTGAGGTGGTGAACGGAGCCTTCTCAGTCTATCCTGCTGTAATAGGTCAGGTGACTGTGGATAAGTCTGGCTTAGATTATCAAAAAGGGCAATTGGATACGGCTTTTTGGGCAAAAAAAGCTCAGCCTACAAATCCAGATTTGCGTGAATTAACAGCTCATATGCAGTCTGTTTTTGACAATAGTAGCGACATTATGGTCCACCGGATGATGCATGATGAGGGTTGGTACTCTACGGAGGTTGCGGAGAGCATTTCTCGGTTTATGGTACCAGTCAATCGCGCTTACTTTTCTGGTGAGAAGATTGACCAGAATTGGTTGGCAAAGGATGTTTATCCTAGCCAGGCTTATAAGGAGTTAAGCAAGGTCAATCCTAAGAGTTTCCTTTATGATTATGCCGAACATATCTTTTTACGAAGTCAAGAAAGGGATGTGGAGAAGGTTTTTATGGAAATGAAACCCTAGTTTTCCACAGAAAATGTCATTTTTACACAAGTTTTCCACAGTTTGTGCAAAACTTGCTCATAGATTTGCAAAACCCGGCATTTGTCGGCTTTTGTGCTATAATGGGAATAGAAAAAACGTTTTCAAAAGGAGTATCCAATGCAAGAATTAGGACAAACAGGTTTACAGGTATCACGGATTGCTTTGGGCTGTATGCGCATGGTAGCCCTGTCAGATCAGGAAGCTAGTCGGGTCTTAGAGACCAGTCTGGAAGAGAGAATAAACTTTTTCGATCACGCCGATATTTATGGTGGCGGTCAATCGGAAATCCGCTTTGCATCTGCCATGAAGGAGCTGGGTATCAGGCGCGAGGACATCATTCTCCAGTCCAAATGCGGCATTCGTAAGGGGTATTTTGATTTTTCTAAAGACTACATCTTGGAGTCTGTGGACGGTATTCTCAAGCGCCTGGATACAGAATATCTTGATGTTTTGGCCCTCCACCGTCCAGATGCCCTCATGGAGGCAGAGGAGGTAGCTGAGGCCTTCTATTTGCTAGAAAAAGCCGGTAAGGTTCGCCATTTTGGCGTCAGCAACCAGAATATTTACCAGATGGAACTGCTCCAGTCCTATTTGGATAAGCCCTTGGCTGTGAATCAACTCCAGTTGTCGCCTGCCCATACGCCTCTGATTGATGCGGGTCTCCATGTCAATATGAAAGATGATGTGGCTACGATGCGGGATGGTGGACTGATTGATTATTGCCAGCTCAAAAAAGTCACCATTCAGGCTTGGTCACCCTTCTTGATTGACTTACAAAAGGGGATTTTTGCTAACCATCCAGACTATACAGAGCTCAATCGCACCCTTGAGGAAATAGCAGAGCGATACAATGTTTCACATGAAACAATTGTCGTAGCTTGGATTTTGCGTCATCCAGCAAAGATTCAAACCATTGTTGGGTCCATGAATCCAGAACGTTTGACCAAGATTGCACAAGCTAGTCAGATTACCTTGACTCGACCAGAATGGTACGAAATATATAGAAGTGCAGGCAATATTTTGCCGTAGGAGGCAACTATGCAGTGGGAAATAAAAGCATTTGACCAACTAAGTTTACAGGAGCTTTACACTATATTGACGCTGAGAACCAATGTCTTTGTTGTTGAACAAGCCTGTCCCTATCCTGAAGTAGATGGAAAAGATCCAAATTGTCTTCATCTCTTAGGAACCATCAATGGAGAGTTAGTTGCATATCTGCGTATTTTACCAGCTGGTCTAAGTTATGATGAAGTTTCCATCGGTCGTGTGGTCATCAAGTCAAGTCATCGTGGCAAAGGTTTAGGTCGACCAATGATGGAGCAGGCAATTCACTTTATTACAAACGAATGGAAAGAAAGTCAGATTAAAATCGGTGCCCAAGCCCATTTAGAAAAGTTCTATAGTTCGCTAGGTTTTGAGCCAGTTTCAGAAGTCTATCTAGAGGACGATATTCCTCATTTAGATATGTTTTATACTAAACCAGTCGTTTAAGGCTGGTTTTTTTAGCCTGTACCCACGAGTAAAGTTATATAAGAGATAGTTTTTGAAGGAATACTGACTAGATCTTGAAAAACTAAGGCTGAGTAGCTGAATAAAAAGCCTAAGATAGGTGTGCTGGACGGTGAATGCAGGTTCTTGGATTTTTCTCGGCAATTTCCCCCAAAAATCAGCCATTTTATGGTAGAATGAATAGGTATAAAATCAGTAAAAGAGGAAGAAAATGAAACGTTCTATGTACGCTGGACGTGTTCGTAAGGAACATGTCGGACAGGAAATTACTTTGAAAGGTTGGGTTGGTCGCCGTCGTGACTTAGGTGGCCTGATTTTCATTGACTTGCGTGACCGTGAAGGCATTATGCAATTGGTGATTAACCCTGAGTCAGTTGATGCGGAATTGATGGCAAAAGCAGAGGGACTTCGCTCTGAATTTGTTATTGAGGTGACAGGAACAGTTGTGGAGCGTGAGCAAGCTAATGACAATATCCCAACAGGAGCTGTTGAACTACAAGTATCCGGTTTGACAGTGTTGAACACGGCCAAGACGACTCCATTTGAAATCAAGGACGGGATTGAAGCTAGTGATGATACCCGCCTTCGTTACCGTTATTTGGATCTTCGTCGTCCAGAAATGCTCAACAACTTCAAATTGCGTGCAGCCGTAACCCACAGCATTCGTAACTACCTAGACGAGCTTGAATTTATCGATGTGGAAACACCAATGTTGACCAAGTCAACGCCAGAAGGTGCGCGTGACTACTTGGTGCCATCTCGTGTATCAAAAGGTCATTTCTATGCCCTTCCGCAAAGTCCGCAGATTACTAAGCAGCTCTTGATGAATGCAGGTTTTGACCGCTACTATCAAATCGTTAAGTGTTTCCGTGATGAGGACTTGCGTGGGGACCGTCAACCTGAGTTTACACAGGTGGATTTGGAAACCTCATTCTTGAATGAAGTTGAGATCCAAGACGTAGTAGAGGGTTTGATTGCCAAGGTCTTGAAAGATACCAAAGGAATCGATGTGACCTTGCCCTTCCCACGTATGTCCTATGACCATGCGATGAACTTCTATGGTTCTGACAAACCAGATACTCGTTTTGAGATGCTTTTGCAAGACTTGACAGAGGTTGTCAAGGAAGTTGACTTCAAAGTCTTCTCAGAAGCACCAGTTGTCAAAGCCATTGTGGTTAAGGGTGTGGCGGATAGCTACTCACGTAAAGACATTGATAAATTAACAGAGTACGCCAAACAATTTGGTGCCAAGGGATTAGCTTGGGTCAAGGTTGACCAGGGAGAACTAGCTGGCCCAGTTGCTAAGTTCTTGACAGACATTACAGCAAACTTGACAGCAAGTTTACAACTTGAAGACAAGGACCTAGTTCTCTTTGTGGCAGATAAATTGGAAGTTGCCAACAATACCTTGGGTGCCTTACGTAATCGCTTGGCTAAAGAGCAGGGATTGATTGACGAAAGCAAGTTCAACTTCCTCTGGATTGTGGATTGGCCAATGTTTGAGTGGTCTGAAGAAGAAGGTCGCTACATGAGTGCCCACCACCCATTCACCTTGCCTACAGAAGAAACGGCTCATCATTTGGATGGTGATTTGGCACAGGTGCGTGCAGTTGCCTACGATATTGTCTTGAATGGTTATGAGTTGGGCGGCGGTAGCCTTCGTATCAACCAAAAAGACATGCAAGAACGGATGTTCAAGGCTCTTGGTTTCTCAGCTGAGGATGCCCATGAGCAGTTTGGTTTCTTGCTCGAAGCTATGGACTACGGTTTCCCACCACACGGTGGCTTGGCTATCGGTTTGGACCGTTTTGTCATGCTCTTGGCAGGTGAGGACAATATCCGTGAAGTAATTGCCTTTCCGAAGAATAACAAGGCATCTGATCCGATGACACAGGCACCAAGTACGGTTGCATCAGCTCAATTAGAGGAATTGGCTTTAGATATTACACTTGAAAATGAATAAATTTTTCAGAAAACAGCGTGTTCTTTTCTTAAGAAAGGCCAGAAAGAATAAATTTTGGTCAGTTATTTCGGGGATTTCTCGAGAAAAATATGCAGAACGGATATCGGGGTCCATTATTTATGGACTCCTATCTAGTATTGCGGTGAATTTTTTCTTTCGACCAGGGAATGTCTATTCGTCTGGAGTTACTGGTCTTGCACAGATTGTTTCTGCTCTGGTAGCTTCTTACGCTGGTTGGAATGTATCGATTGCGGTGGTTTACTACGGCCTGAACATTCCCTTGCTTATCTTAGCTTGGTATAAAATTGGTTATAAATTTACTATCTTTACCTTTATTACGGTATCCTTCAGTTCTTTCTTTATCCAATTTATGCCGCCAGTTACCCTGACGACGGATCCATTAGTAAATGCTATTTTTGGTGGTCTCATGCTGGGAACTGGAATTGGATTTGCGCTTAGGAACAATGTATCCAGTGGTGGTACTGATATTGTCTCTATTATTATTCGCAAGAAGACGGGACGACAAGTTGGCTCCATTTCTTTGATTGTCAATATCCTGATTATGCTGATTGCGGGGATGACATTTGGTTGGAAATACGCTCTCTATTCGATGGTGGCTCTGTTCATTTCCAGTCGTATGACAGATGCTATTTTTGTCAAGCAGAAGCGAATGCAGGCTATGATTATTACAAATCAGCCTGAGCGGGTTATCAAACAAATTCACAAGAAACTCAATCGTGGAGTGACCATCATCAATGGTGCGGAGGGTGCCTACAATCATGAGCAAAAGACTGTTCTAATTGTCATAATCACTCGTGCTGAGTTTAGTGAATTTAAGCAAATTATGAAAAAGGCAGATTCTCAGGCTTTTGTATCCGTAGCGGATAATGTCAATATAATTGGTCGGTTTGTGGAAAGTGACTAATTGACAAAAAACTACATATAGGAGTACAATAGTATTTGTATTCTATATGTAGTGTTTTTCTTCGGAGAGGAGACTTATGAAACCAACCGTTTACCTAGTTTATATTAGCCTGAGTGGCAATACAGAGAGTTTTGTGAAACGTCTAAAGTCTTTTTTCCAATTTCAAACTGACTGGGAGATTGAGCTAGTTCATATCAAAGATTTGGTCAAGCAGGACATTCCCTTTTACCAGCTGGATGCTCCTTTTGTCGCCTTTCTTCCTACTTATCTGGAGGGCGGAAATGGAGTCGATAACGGAGATGTGGAGATTTTGACCAATCCTCTGGGGGATTTTATCGCTTTTGGGGACAATGCAGAGCTCTGTCTTGGTGTGGTTGGTTCAGGCAATCGCAATTTCAACAACCAGTATTGTCTGACTGCCAAGCAGTATTCTGAGCGCTTTGGATTCCCTGTTATTGATACCTTTGAACTTCGAGGTATGCAGAATGATATTGAGAGAATTGGTCGGAAAATCATAGACTTAATGTAAGATGAACAACCCAGTCAAGAACTGGGTTGCTTTCTATCATGCAAAAAAACTCACCAGCATAAGCTGATGAGTTCTAAGGAGATATGAAAAATATTTAGGATTGACTATAGTATACTCTAGGGGGGCAGTTCAGTCATCGGTCTAAAGTCCTATTTAGTTTCCAAAATACAAATGCTTTGTCCAGCAAGGGTGATTTGCTGGGCTTTTTTATCGTCAACTGGTGGGAAGCTGAAACGAATGGTTCGTTCTTCTTCATTTTCAAAAACAAAATCGCTATCTGCAAAATTGATAATGAATTGGATAGTTTTGTCGCCATTTGTGACTTGATAGCGGAGGACATATTCAGTCAGCCAGCAGAAATGACAGCTTTCTCGGATAGTTTCATAGCTATCCTGACAAAGGACTGGATTGTCCTTCCGGAAGGCAATTAACTCTTGAATAAATTGAATATGTTCCTTATAACGAATTGCCCGTGTCCAATCTAGGCGATTGATTCTATCCGGAATATTGTAGCTATTATCAATCTCATCTTTGGTACGGAAGAATTCTTGTCCGCTATGGATAAAGGCCATCCCTTGAGAAATGAGGACCAATTGTAGACCAAAGCTAGCAGCTCGTTTTTGTTGCTGAGGTGTCCAGTCTGGATGTTCAATATGGAAGTAGTCAAAGGCAGTCGCATTGTCATGACACTCGATGTAGTTCAGTGACTGTTGCGGTGTGATGAAGTGGCTGTAGCGGCTTCCCGTCAGGAGGTGTTGCACTTTTTCGTGTAGTTGTTTGTCAACTAGACGGGTAGGGTTGAGCAATAGTTTCTTAAAGGTATCACGATAGTCATCGTTGAAGAAACTCACTTCTGGGAGCTGGTCTGCATTGTACTGGTGGGCCAGTTTTTCATAGTCTAGACCAGTTGCCATCTTCCACCCTTCGCCATAGAGATAGATATTTGGATGAATGGCTAACAATTCTTCTTGGACTTGGTTGATGGTTTGGCTGTCCAAAATGCCCATCAAGTCGAAACGGAAGCCATCAAAACCATAGATACTGGTCCATTGGCGGAGGGATTGCTTGATGTAGTTGCGGACCATGCTGCGTTCGCTAGCGACATCGTTGCCACAGAAAGTACCATCTGTCCGCATACCATGCTCGTTGTAACGGTAGAAATAACCAGGGACAATCAGCTCAAATGCGTATTTCTCGGCATGATAAACATGGTTGTACACAACGTCCATATTGACGGAAATATCGGCATCGTGATAGGCTTGAATGGCCTCTTGGAGTTCTAGAATGCGAGCATAGGGATCATCTGGTAGGCTGGAGAAGGAGCCTTCTGGCAGGTTGTACTGCATAGGGTCGTAGCCCCAGTTATAAACAGCTTGGGGTTTATTTTCATCTACACTTCCAAAATCATAAACAGGAAGAAGCTGAATATGGGTAACGCCCAGATTTTTGATATAGTCCATTCCCAGTTTCATACAGTCCAAGACAGGTGATTCGGTCAGACCGAGGAATTGACTACGGTGTTTGAAGCCAGCTTCTGTCTGCCAAGAGAAGTCGCGGACACTCATTTCATAGACAATAGCTTGAGAAATCGGTCGTTGGGTCTTGGCGCGACGAACCTTATGAAGTTTATTTGGGTTGATGATATAGCTATCGCCTGAGTTTGCCTTGGATGAAAGGGCATAGGGGTCATGAACAGAAATCCACTCGCCATTGACTTTGTGGAGATAGTGGTAGCTTTGACTGTCCAAATCACCCTCTACTGTGACCTGCCAGACACCTTTTGAACCCTTTTTCATAGTATATGGTGTCCCTTCAAGGACTAAAAATACCTGCTTGGAGATAGGTGCCCAGAGTTTGAAGCTTGTGGACTGAGGGCTATAAGTTGCCCCCAAATCACTGCCATCATAGGTATAGTTTTGTTCGAAAATAGCAGAGCGGACAATATGACCATAGCCTAGCTCCGTTTTATTGCGGTCTTGGTCATAAATACAATAGTCCTTGTCCAAATTTAAGGCGTGTAGGCTGGTCAGATAGTAGAGAACCAGGTTTTCTACCTCTAGACAGGAATGAATGAAAAGTTGAGATGTGGCATCGTCGGACTCGAGGGAAAAACTCATGTGCTCGGTATCAAATCGTTTTTCCATAACCAAGCGAATAGCAGCTACATCATCTAGAAATGCTTGAAATTGTCGTAATGCCATGAGCCGAACGGCTCCTTTCTAAGTTAAAGTTCAGTAATAGTATGTGGAATGACGCGGCGGTAGCAGACCTGCTTGTCTTCCTTGTTGTCGCTGATGATTTGGTGAAGGGTGTTGAAGGCCACGCGTCCCAGTTTGATAGCATGGACATCGACATAGGCTTCAATATCTAATTTTGGTTTGACAGAGTCAAAGGAGATGATTGGAAGTTTTGTACCGACTTCGTTGAGGTATTTGACAATCCCTTCTGCCACCATGGTATCGGTTGTGACGATAGCATCAATATCTTGTTTGAGTAATTTTTTGGAAATCTTGTAGGAACTGTCTTCCAATAGGAAACCTGAAACAAACTTGACCTTGTTTTCGTCAAGAGGGATATTGTGAGATTTAAGGGCATTTTTATAGCCTGAATAACGGTCTTGGGATACGACCAATTCCTTGTTACCAGCAATGAAGGCGATATTCTTGTAGCCCTTATTGATAAAATAATTGGTCGCTTCAAATCCAGCCTGGATATTGTCATTGTCGACTAGGGAGATAAATGGAGAATCTGCCTTACCGAGAATGAGGAAGGGAAATTTATGCTGAATGGCTAGCTGAACCAGTGGGTCATCTGGCTTGGAGTAAAGGAAAATTAAACCATCAACTCGTCGACCGTAGACCATCTGAGAAATAGCTTCCAATCGCTGTTCTTCATTTTTTCCCGTAGAAATTTGAATCGCATAATTGTGATCAGCAGCCACCTGTGAAATGCCACGTAGGGCTGTTGGGAAGAATGGGTTTTGGTAGAAGACATCAGAATCTTCGGGAAGTATCAAGCCAATCACTTGTGTGTAGCTGGAAACCAGACTACGAGCATTGAGATTTGGGTGGTAGTTAAGGTCCGCCATAGCCTTTCTAACTAGGTCTTTGGTTTTTTGACTAATAGAAGAGCTGTTCTGAATGACGCGGGTAACGGTAGATGGTGAAACACCTGCTAACTTAGCGACGTCTTTAATGGTAGCACGCATAGGAACCTCCTAAGTCTCATCTCTAAATTTGGTTTTGAAAAATACCCACAAGAGACAGAGGACAAAGAGGATATTTTGAATGGTTAAGATAGTTGTTACAGGCTGACCAAAGAGTCCAATCAAGCAGGCAATCAGACTTGGCACACCCAGGCAATTCAGGGCGAAGTTATAGCACTCCTTGAAGGTTTCAAAGTGGAAGAAACGAGATTTCTTGGTCAGATAGAGAAAGAGACTGGCCCCCAAGAGGATAAAGAGTAGATTGGCTGCCAAGATAAAGCTTGATACCAGGCTGATACCCAGCCCAATCAAAGCCTTGTTTGCCTGGTACCAATTTTTAGAGATGGCCTTGGTTAGCTTTTCCTTACTAGAAAAATCATCGGCGGTCATGCCAGTGTAACCCAGCTCAGCCAAGGTATCGCTGCCCTTGCGAATGGTCAGCATGTCCTGGCCAAATTGATAGGAAAAATCCGAGCTCTGGCTGACTTGATTGCCAAAGGTGATTTGGTCTGAAATGCCCTGTCCTGTGTAGGTCAATTGATTGTTTTCCAGCTGGCTATGTTGCTGTAAATCCTCGACCACCTGGTCTGTCAGTGGTGCATAAACACCCTCGACAAAATTGTCCAAAGGATAGCTTTCTAGACTCAAGGTCTGTAAGGAAGTCGGCAGGACCAAGAGGGCCACCAAAAAGACGGTGGTAAAGAGACGCTGCCAGAGAGTCAGCAAGCGACGGTTATCAAACATTTTCCGAGCAGAGAAAATACTGGAAAAATAAGAAAATGGATAGGGCAGCATGGAGTGTCCTTTCTAGGAAGAAGTGTCTATGGTTGAGTCTGTATCTGAACAGCCTTGGTTTCTCGATCAAGTCAAGGCAAAGGATATGACCGAAAAAGGGAAAAGGTGGGATAAGGTACTACCCCTTATCACCACCGCTAGTTAAACCAGATACAAAGTTCTTTTGTAGGAAGAAGAATAGAATACTGATTGGGAGGGCGATGAGAACAGCCCCTGCTGCAAAATAGGCAACCTTGAGGTTTTTCACATCTGAGATGAAGGTTTGCAGACCAACGGCAACAGTATAGAATTCTTTTTCACGAAGCAAGAATTTGGAGAGGATGTAATCTCCAAATGGTCCCATGAAGGCCCAGAGTGCTTGTACGGCAATCATTGGGCGTACCAATGGCAGAACGATTTGCCAGAAACGTCTGAAGTGACCAGCACCGTCCAGTTTTGCAGATTCATCCAGAGAGATTGGCACTGTATCGAAGTAGCCTTTCATGAGCCAAGCGTTCATCGGGATACCACCACCAACATAGAGGAAGATGAGGAACCAGCTTTGGTTGAGTGCATTGAGCATGAGGGCCATAACGAAGAAGGCTGTCAGAGCGGCCATGGTTGGCACCATTTGAATAATCAGGAAGAAGACCAAACTCTGCTTACGAGCGATGAAATTATAGCGACTGTAAGCGTATCCCGCTAGTACCACTATACTGGTTTGGATAAGCATTGTCAAAACCGCGATAATCAGCGTGTTGAGGTACCAGGTACCGTAGAGAGTTTCGGTAAAGAGTCCCTTGAAATTGTCCAAGGTAAGTGCTATCGGTTCTAACTTGAAGGCTACCACGTTCCCTGACTTAAAGGCAGACATAATGGTAATCAAGAGAGGATAGATGATAATAATAGACAGGGCAATCAGATAGAGATAGGTCAGGGTTTGCCCTAGTTTGCGTTTGAAACTTACTGACATTTTCATCTTATACATCCTCCATTTCAAAAGCATTTAATTTCTTGAAGGCAATCATGGAAATACTGATGACAATCATGGAAATAATCAAGGTTACGGCAGCCGCCATTGAGTATTGTGGAGCTGTACCTGTGGTCAATTTGTAAATCCAAGAAATCAAGATATCGGTTGAACCAGCACCACCACCGACACTACCAGGACCACCATTGTTAAAGAGATAGATGATCGAGAAGTTGTTGAAGTTGAAGGTGTACTGACTGATCAGAGTAGGAGCAGCCACTGCCAAGATCATTGGCAAGGTAATGCTACGGAATTTTTGAATGGCACTTGCACCATCAATGTAGGCAGCCTCGTACAAATCGTTTGGAATAGATTGCAAAATACCCAAGGTCAAGACATAGATATAAGGGAAACCAAGCCAGGCCTGCATCATGATCAGGGCTACTTTTGTCCAAAACGGATCGGTCTTCCACGGAATCAGGAAATTATCGATAAATGGCAAGAATTTGCTGAGGAAAGGCAAGACCTGAGTGTTGATAGCGCCGACACTATCGTTGAACATGTTACTGAAGGTCAAGATAGTCACAAAGGCAGGTACTGCCCAAGGGAGCAAGAAGATAACACCGAAGATGCGTTTGCCCTTGATAAATGGCTGGTTGGCAACGATAGCCGTAAAGATACCAATGACAATCTGTGCTGTTGATGCTGCCAGAGCCCAGATAATGGTCCAACCAAGGACAGAACCGAAGGCGGCACGGAAGGTGCTGAGTTTCCAAATATTGCTAAAGTTGGTAAAGCCAATCCAGTCTAGAAGAGCACCTGGTGGCAGGTGTTGGAAGTCGTAGTTGGTAAAGGCGATGAAAAGAGTCACCACAACCGGGAAGATGATAGCAAAGGTCATGGCAATGTAAGACGGAATAATCAAGAGATAGGGGAAACCATTCTCATAGATGCCTTTGATCATGTCCTGCAGGCTTGTCGCTACTGGTAGACCAGCATTCCAGCGTTTGGCTGTAGAGTGGGCATCCTTTAGGTTTAGGGCGTAGAAAGCAAGATAGACAACTGTAATGATGAGGTGGAAGGAACCACGGATCAACATGAAGAGGGAGTTGTCACGGCCGCGTTGGCTACCAAGGGTAATCAAGTTTCCAATTTCTCCACCTGCTATTGCAATGAAGTAGACTAGAAAAGCGGCAGTTACACCCAGGAAGATGTAGCCTTTGGCTTTCTGCTTGTTGTAAATCTGTCCCAGTCCAGGAAGGAGGGACATCAGGAGGGCTTTGGTTGGGTTTTGTTTCATATCATAGTCTCCTTAGGTGTTATGGTTATTTGACAGAAGAACCGAGTGCTTCAGTCCTTTTGTGAAACAACCATTACTGGTTATTTCTAACAAAAAAGTGGGGCTAGGCCGCTTGCCCAGCCCTACTTCTATGGTTGATTAGTTGCTGTATTTTTGAGCGATTGTATCTTCAATCAATTTCACAGCGTCAGTTGCAGCTGTTTTAGCGTCTTTTGCACCGCTTGCTGCTTCGAAGAGCATGTTAGCAGCTGGTTCCCAAACTGTGCTCATTTCTGAGATGTTTGGCATTGGTTGAGCTGATGCGAATTGGTTGATAACCGCTGTAGTCAACTCATCGTTTTTGCCAACTGCGTATTCACGAGCTTCTGTGTTAGCAGGAATTTCGTTGGTTGCATCGTAGAAGGCTTTTTGTTGGTCAGTTGATGTCAAGAAATCAACGAGTTTTTGTGCCAATTCAGGGTTTTTAGAACCTGAAGGAACGATCCAAGCTTTACCACCACCGAATGCAGTGTACTGTTTGCCGTCAGCAAGAGTTGGGATAGTTGCTACACCGTAATTGAGGCCTGCGTCTTTGTAAGATGCTGCTTTCCAAGGACCTTCGATGATTGCTGCTGCCTTACCGTCTGTGAATTGTGTGTTGATCAAGTTATTAGCAGCTGAACTGTCTTGGAGACCTTGAGGCCATTTTTCATACCAAGTTTTAGCGTATTCAATCGCCTTGATAGCACCGTCGTTAGCCAAACCGATGTCTTTTGGATCCGTACCGTTAGCACCAAATACATAACCGCCGTAACCGCCAAGCAAACCGTAAGTGTAGTAGAAGTTTGTCCAGTCAGCTAGGAAGGCAGTTGTTTTACCATCTTCCCCTTCAAAAGCGTACTTGCTGTCTTCTGCCAATTTTTCAAGATCCGCAAAGGTTTTTGGAGCTTCTGACAAGAGGTCTTTGTTATAGTAAAGAACCAATGTCTCGATAACAGCTGGTGATCCGTAAACCTTACCACCGTTGCTTACAAGTGCTTTAGTCGTATCGTCTGTCTTGCTAGTGTCAGCCAATGTCAACTCAGACAATTGACCTTCTGAACCAAGGCTACCTACGCGGTCGTATGGTGCCATCATGACGTCTGGAGCCGAACCAGATTGGTTGTCCAATGAAAGGTTGTCAAGACCTGTGAGGGCATCACCTGTTTTAACTGTAACGGTTACACCATTTTCTTCTTCAAAGGCAGCTTTGGCTTCGTTAATGTAGCTTTCGTACTGACCTTCAACGTAGATGGTCAATTCTTTTCCTGCTTCAGCAGAATCAGATGAGCTTGACGAGCTTGAATTTGAACAAGCAGCCAAAACAGCAGTTGATGCAGCGAGAAGAGCAACGCTCTTGAGCAAATTGAGTTTCATATTATTCCCTCCAAGAATAAAGTTTTGATGTTATCGCTTGCTTGTGCAAACGATTTCCTAACGTGAATTAATTATACACCATTATAAAAACGTTTGCAAGCGTTTTTATAAAAATTTTTAAAAATTTTTTTCTGCTAATGAATTTAGCACAGAAAAAGCCTTTTATTATCACTCTTTAGAGTTCGAAGCTGGTGATTTATTGAGCAAATTTTCATAGGAATTTTTGAAAGAACTTGATTTGTTACCGTTTACATAGTATAATAGATGGCAAGCAATCGTTTGCGCCCTGACGCAGATAACCATTCATTATAAAGGAGAAAAATATGAAAGTGAGACAAAGTGGAGTACTCATGCACATTTCATCATTGCCAGGTGCCTATGGCATCGGCTCCATGGGGAAATCAGCCTATGAATTTGTAGACTTTTTGGTACGAACCAAGCAACGTTACTGGCAGATTTTGCCATTGGGAACCACCAGTTACGGTGATTCTCCCTATCAATCATTTTCAGCCTTTGCAGGGAATACGCACTTTATTGACTTGGACCTACTGATTGAAGAGGGCTGGTTGACAGAGAAAGATGTGCAGGGTATTGACTTTGGTCAGAGTGCAAAAGAAGTAGATTATGCCAAAGTTTTTACTGCCCGCCGTCCGATTTTGGAGCAGGTTGTTGCCAGTATGAAAGAGGCTGGTTTGCCACAAGACTATTGGAATTTCTTGGGTGAAAATGATTTTTGGATCCATACTTTTGCAGAATATATGGCTATCAAGGAGCATTTTGACAACAAGTCCTGGATTGATTGGGAGGATCAGGGGGCACGTTTGCGCTATCATGATACCTTGGAATACTACCGTCATCTCTTGGTGGAACGCATCGATTACCACCGCATCACCCAGTATTTATTCTTTAAGCAGTGGCAGGCTTTGAAGGCTTACGCCAATGCCAAAGGGATTGAGTTTGTTGGGGATATGCCCATTTATATCGCGGCAGATTCTGCTGATATGTGGGCCAATCCACATTTCTTTAAGACGGACGAAGAAGGGAAACCGAGCGTAGTTGCGGGTTGTCCACCAGATGCCTTTTCAGAAATCGGTCAGCTTTGGGGCAATCCGATTTACGATTGGGAGGCCATGAAAGCAGATGGTTTTACTTGGTGGGTTGCTCGTTTGCGCGAATCCTTTAAAATCTACGATATGGTCCGCATCGACCACTTTATCGGCTTTGCCTCTTTCTGGGAAATTCCTGCGGGCGAAGAAACGGCTGTCAACGGCTATCGTGTTGAGGCGCCGGGCTTTGAATTGTTCGATACCATAAAACGCGAGCTGGGCGATTTGAATATCATCGCGGAAGATTTGGGCTCTGTCACAGATAAGGTGATTCAATTACGCGATTGGACTGGTTTCCCAGGCATGAAAGTCTTGCAGTTTGCCTTCGACCCTGAGGGTGACAGCATTGAGATGCCGCACAACCACCGCAATAATGTTGTTGCCTATACAGGCACCCACGATAACGATACAATTAGCGGTTGGTACGAAAGGGAAACAACCCCAGAATCCAGAGCGTTCTTAGACAAATACAGCAATCGATCAGTAGGTGAAAGTATCCACCATGCCCTCTTCCGTCTTCTCTTTGGCTCACCAGCCTTTATGACGATTGTGACCATGCAAGATTTGCTAGAATTGGACGGGACTGCCCGCATGAACCTACCAAACACCCTCGGTGGTAACTGGACTTGGCGAATGACAGCAGACCAGCTGACACCAGCAGTAGAAGCCAACTTGCTGGACTTGACCGTCACCTACCGACGTGAGAATGTTCTTGTAACAGCTAGTGAATAAGAAACCACAGGAACATCAGCTTAGGCTGGTGTTTTTTGTAAAGTCTTGCAAGATGTGGTATACTGTTTAGGTAAGGATAAATAGGTGCAGTGGGGGGCTGGTATGGATTTAGGACAAAAAATCGAGCAACTGAGGCTAGAAAAGGGACTGAGCCGTCCAGATTTTTGTGGAGATGAATCCGAGTTGACGGTACGGCAATTAGCTCGGATAGAAAGTGGTCAATCGCAGCCTTCTATACCTAAGTTAGAGTACATTGCCCAGCGTTTAGGCATTCCAGCCTATAGCCTGATGCCAGACTATAAGGAATTGCCACAAGGTTATTTGGAACTCAAGTACAAGTTGTTGCGGGAGCCGATATATAATAAGGTCGAGGTGTTGGATAAACAGGATGGGTATATCGAAACCATATATAATACCTATTTTGAAGAACTACCTAAGACTGAGCAGCTTATCTGTGAGGCTATGCAGGCTATGGTTGATATGGTGCGGACCAATCAACCAGATTATGCAGTAGCTCTATTGACAGAAAACTTACCACTTCTTATGGCAAAGAAAGTGTGTGATGTCAATGACTTGATTCTTATTCGGCTCTTTTTTGTCCAGCAAACAATAGGAGAGAATACAGTCAGTAGAGTTCAAAACAACTTTGAATCTATCTCGTATTTAATGAAAAAACTAGCCAACAGTCAGACATTTGTTCGATTAGAAGATACTTTTTATTTAAGAGATGCGATTATCTCAGGGCTTGCCTGCTTTGAACTGATAGAATATTATGACGATGCCCCTATCTATATTGATTGTCTTCGTGGAATAATGGAAGAGACGCAAGATTATCAAAAGAAACCTCTCTTGTTTATGCTGGAATGGAAAGCGGCTTTGAAATTAGAGGAAGATTATGAAAAAGCTGAAAAAGTCTACCAGTCAGCCAAATCGTTTGCTCAGGTCATTGGAAATGACTATCTGGCACAGAAATTAGCAGAGGAGTGGCAGAAGGATTTGAAAAAATATTGGTAGGAGGAGGGGTGACATGCTTTTAGGGCAAAAAATCGAGCAACTGAGGCTAGAAAAGGGGCTGAGCCGTCCAGATTTTTGCGGAGATGAATCCGAGTTGACGGTACGGCAATTAGCTCGGATAGAAAGTGGTCAATCGCAGCCCTCTATTCCAAAGTTAGAGTACATTTCCCAGCGTTTAGGCATTCCAGCCTATAGCCTAATGCCAGACTATAAGGAATTGCCACAAGGCTATCTGGAGCTCAAGTATAAGTTGTTGCGGGAGCCGATATATAATAAGGTCGAGGTGTTGGATAAAAAGGAACAATACCTTGATGAAATAGAAGAACTGTATTGTGAACAATTACCACCAGAGGAAACGGTGTGGGTTGAAACGTCAAGGGCGATTTTGGATGTTATTCGCACACAACATCCAGAATATGCGGTAGCCTTATTAGAAACGTATTTACCTGAACTTGAGGAGAAAGAAGTCTTTTCGTTGAAGGATTTAGAACTGATTAGTCTGTATTTCGTTAGTGTATTTGCACATATAAAAAACAAGAAAAATCAGTTATCAGAAATTGGCAAGTTGCAATCGTTCTTATCGCGTTTAATAAAGCATGTCAATCTTGTTCAGCCAGAGCAATTATTTCTTCTGAGTAATGTTATTTTTTCAGGTCTGGCTTGTTTGGATATGCTGGAGTCTTATGAATTTTTTGACCTTTATATTGCTTGTCTTCAAGAAATAATGGAGAAAACACAGGATTTTCAAAAGAAACCTATTTTACTTATGTTGCATTGGAAACATGCTCTTGTTGTGGAGAATAAGTATAGTTTGGCAGAAGGGTTCTATCAAAAAGCAAAACTATTTGCTGATATGATTGAAGATACACATTTGGTAACCATGTTAGAAAAGCAATGGCAAGAAGATTTGAAAAAATATTTGTAACTATAATTTATCGGTGACATAAATGTCATTGGTGTTTTTCGAGAAAGGGGCTATACTCATACTAAAACTTGCTTAGATGAAAAGAATGGGTATGAAAAAATGGGTTTTATTTATGGCTAGTTGTGTTTTCTTACTGATGTTTGTTTTGAAAATACTAGATGCTGAGTGGCTTGCGGCTAGTTGGAAATTGGTCGTTGGATGTCTGGGAGCGATTGTATTTTTCCCTTTTGCGAAAGAAGAGTAGTGCAGTGAGTTTACTATTGTTTCTGTTTTGATACAAAATATAGCAGCGTAAAAGACCGAAATGTTCAGGTCTTTTTTTGTATATCATGGGTTTTACGATGACATAAATGTCATTGGTGTTTTTCGAGAAAGAGGTTATACTAGGCACATAATTAAGGGAGAGAAAATCTCTCCTGCACTTTTTATGAGAGGTGAGGATAATGACTTTAGAGATTAATAACATGACCATTGCGACACGGCATCCTGTTTTGACGAATTTTTCCTATCAATTCCGCAAGGGAAACTTGTACGGCATTGTAGCTACCAACGGTTCTGGAAAGACAACATTTTTCAGAACGGTGGCAGGCTTGCTGGCTCCACTTGCTGGTCGGTCGAGTTGGTCTAGCACAGCTGGTCATCCAAATAGGGACTTGTTTTACTATGAAACGAGCGAATGGTTTGAGGGAAATCTTTCTGGTCTGGACTATTTACGATTTGTCAAACAAACTTGGCAGTCTTCGGTGGACATTGATGCGGTTATTTCCTATTGGGAAATGGAGGACTATGCCCACCTACCTATTCGCCAGTATTCACTGGGGATGAAACAGCGGGTCTTGATTGCCATGTATATGGTCAGCGACGCGACCTATCTCTTGATGGACGAGATTACCAATGGTTTGGATGAAGCGAGTCGAAAACTGTTCTTTAAAGCCTTGCACCAACTTTGCCAAGAAGACAAAATGATTATTTTGACCTCTCATTATAAAGAGGACATTGAAGAATATTGCCATGTGACCTTGAAACTGGTCGATGAAACCATGCAGGAGGTAGACTGATGACCTATAAGAAATTTCTATTTGCTCAATTAGTAAAGAATAAGTTGACCTATGTACCTCTAGTGCTATTGTTGCTTGCTTGTTTGGGAACCTTATTCCTCAATCATCAGGCCTCACAAGCCAATAACCTAGGGGCACAAATTCGACAGAATCAACGGACCAATGCCCAAGCTATCGAGGAAAATAAGGCTCGTTTGGAGAGTCTGGATCCAGAATCGGAGGAATACCTTTATGTTTCAAAAAGCATAGAAGATGGGCAAGCAATTATTGTCTCGGATGAAGAGTTTCTAAAGGCTTTTACAGCTGGTCAATGGGACCAAGTCTATGACCGTCAGCTAGATTATCTGTCGTCTGCCAAGGCTTCCTTGGAAGCTCATAGTCCTGAAAAGGATGTTTTGGATGCTTTGGATAGGGAGATTGCGTATTATACGGCTCTTTCTACGATTGATTTACCGTTTGAGGATACCCATTTCCCACATACAGCCTTTCAATTTCTCCCGTCCTTGTTTACCTACATCTTCCCTGCCCTCCTTCCTGTCGGAATCGCCTTTGTCTTGACCAATGTTTATGGAGGTGCCTATGCTGGGAAATTGGACAAGTATCGGATGTTGCCCCTGTTTAGAGGACAACGTATGGTGCAGGAATTAGCAGTTGGCTTTGTTTTTTCTCTTTTGCTATTTGCCTTGGTTTCTATCACGTCTTTCTTAGTGGCAGGTTTGGTATTTGGTTTTGGAAGTCTTCAGTACCCAACTCTTGCTTACAGTTTGGATAGTTTCACGCTTTCTTTTGTGACGGTTAGTTCGGTCCTCCTGCCGACCTTGCTTCTACAAGTCCTCTCCCTTGTCTTCATTAGTAGTCTTGTCTATCTGATCAGCTTGGTGACTAAGAATCGCATGACAGCCCTCTTTTTGTCCACAGTTAGCTTATTTGCGTTGGTCTGGCTACCAAGTCTGCTCAATCCCCTCTTCAAAATTGCTCATCTGCTCCCGACGACCTATATGAGAAGTTTTGAAATTGCAACAGGTGTCTTCCAAAAAAGCATTGAAAACCATACATTGAGATGGGACATGGGAATTCCTGTTATTCTAGTCTGGACTGGACTTATTATTGGTCTGTCCTATGTGTTTTTGGGAAGAACAGATAAGATATAGAAGGAGATTGGACGTACGGAGCAGCAAATGGTGGTGCCTATTCAAACTATTACCACGGTAGTCGCTACCATAGTTCAACAGTGGTAAGTCGATGGACTGGAGCCTCAAGTAAAGGGTATGCACAGGCAGGACAGACCTCTCGTGCATGGATTAGTACAAAACTTGGAGAGCAAGCAGCTTTCTATTATAACTATTAACACAGTACACTTTGCTTGGAACTACTCTTGTAGTTCCAAGCAATTCTTTGGAGGAGATGATGAAACGTTTATTTATTCTAGTGTCGACTGTATTGGTAGCGATTTACCTGGGTATTTCTTTGGCTGGTCAGGTTAGTCTTGTAGAGTTTGGTTCTTATCAGGCAGTGGATGTCATCGGGAAAGATACCAATAGACAGACAGCCAATCGTGACCAGGTGACAGAGGTCTTGACCGACTTGGCAGAGGAACATAAGAGTGTGATTGCTAGACGGATTGTCGAGCCTAATGCTTCTGGGGAAACCAGTTTTACCTACGCCATCTATGGTAGCGGACAGGTTCCAGAAGGTTTGACCGTTTCCTCCAAGGAAAGTGCTGAAACCAGCGACTTGGTTAGTACTTATCTGATTGTTTCAGGAGATTTGGACAACCAAGTCTTGAAAGAAAGCTTGGAATCACTGGGTTACAGTGGCATGGTCCATCATGGCTATTCTCTCTTTAGCATCTTCCTATCCACAGTTGTTTCAGAAGTAGCCATGCTGAGTTTCTTTGTCTTTCTCTTGACCTTCATGGCTCTCACCTTAATCTATCGGATTAAGACCTTACGATTTGCAGGAATTCGTCTGATTTCAGGTGAAAGTTTCTTACAGGTGGTGGCTCGACCTTTATGGGAGGATATTCGTCAGATTGTGATGGCTACATCGGTGGGGGCTATAATCGGACCTCTTATTCTCTATCTTCAAGCTGGATTTTTACTATCCATCTTGCAGGTCTTTTTCCTGGGGCTTTTCCTCTATGCATTGGCTCTTGCTAGTATTTCTGTCCTACTTAGCCTAGTGTATTTCCTGGGGTTGAGGCAAAATAGCTTGGTTGATTTGCTCAAGGGAAAACTTCCTCTCAAACGGATGTTGGCTATGATGATGGTTGGGCAACTTCTGGCTATTTTGGTAGTAGGTTTTAGCTCTAGCCGTCTATTGCAGGGCTATCAGGAAATTCGCTTGCTTGAACAGGCACAGGAAGAATGGGCATTGAGAGATGATTATTACAAATCTGTTTTTAGTTACAGCTCTGCTATGATGACCGAGGAGGAAGTGGCCCAGCAGAATAAAAAGTGGCGAGAGTTTGCGAAAGTACAGCTAGAGACGACAGAAGCCCTCTTTGTGAAAAGCAATGTCGACCAGTACGCCTTCGGTGGCGAGGTGGATCCTGAGGGCAATCGCCTGACGGATTATAATCCTCGTGGCAATGTCATCTACGTATCTCCTCGCTATCTGACAGAGCAGGGAGTGATGGTAGACCAAGCCTTCTTGGAGGAAATGAATCATCTGAGCCTGGGTGAGTATGGTTTGATTTTACCAGCTAGCTTGCGAGAACAAGCTGAGCAAGTACAAAATATGTTCCAGACAGAATTAGAGGCATTTTCCCGACAAAGCCTAGAAAGTAACAGCCAACAGATGTTCGCTACCAAGATAAGTCTGGCCTTTACAGACAGTGGTCAAGAGCGGTTTCTCTACAATGATGGCGATCGGAGCCAGACCCAATATCTGACAGACCCGATTATTGTTGTTTTGACTCCTGAGTCAACAGGTGCGACACCAGTTTCGGATATGTTCTGGGGTACTAGTCTGGATTTAGGGATGAAGTTTGTAGGCTATGAGGCGACTATTGAAGTCATGAAAGAGCAGGGTGTTTATAACTGGGTATCTTATTTGGTGAATCAGCGGTTGGCCTTTGTCAGCGTTTTGAACACCAAGCGAACAGAGTTTTATTCGCTTCTCATCGGTACAGTATTGACACTGGCAACGGCTGTTTTGCTTTTTGATGCGATGAGTTTGCTCTATTTTGAACAATTCAGACGAGAGCTGTTTATCAAGCGTTTGGCCGGAATGACCTTCTATGAACTTCATGGATCTTACCTCCTAGGCCAAGCTGGTGTGTTTGTACTGGGCTTGCTGGTATCAACTTGGTTGACAGGAGATGTGGTTATGAGCGGTCTGACTGTAGGCTTGCTCACCTTAAATGCCCTGGTCATACTGGGAAGACAAGATAAGAAAGAACAAACTGCCAACGTAGCAGTGTTGAAAGGACAATAAAATGATTGAAATTCAGGGATTGGAAAAGCGATTTGAAGAACGGGAGATTTTTTCAAACTTACATCTGACGTTGGAAAGGGGCAAGGTCTATGCTTTAATTGGAAAAAGCGGTAGCGGAAAGACTACCTTGCTAAATATGCTGGCCAAGTTGGAAAAAGCTGACGGCGGACGGATTGATTATCAGGGTCAAGATTTGTCGAAGCTAGCTTCCCAGCAGTTCTTTCGAGATCACATGGGCTACCTCTTCCAAACGATTGGTCTCCTGGATAATCAATCAATCGGAGACAATTTAGACTTGGGATTTGTCGGACAGAAGGTCAAAAAAGAGCAGCGGCAGCGACTACAAAATGAAGCTTTGGAGCAGGTGAACTTGGGCTACTTAGACTTAGAACAAAAGGTTTATACCTTATCGGGAGGTGAAGCCCAGAGGGTTGCCTTGGCCAAGCTTATCTTAAAAAATCCACCACTGATTTTGGCCGATGAACCGACTGCGGCACTCGACCCCAAAAATTCAGAAGAGGTCATGCAACTCTTGACAGGGCTAAAAAATGACAACCGTGTGATTGTCATTGCGACTCATAACCCTGCTGTCTGGGAAAAAGCAGATGTGGTCATTGACATGAAGGAGATTGGACATGGATAAAAAATTTCACTACTATAGAGTTCCAGAATATACGATCGGACGTAGAAAGATGGATATGCTGGTCATTGAAAATTTAACGGATAAGTTGATGTTGTATCAAGTTCGGGTAAATGGTTACTTGCTGGACTTTGTCAGTGCAGAGGGGCACGTAATCAGACGTTATAGACTGAAGGATTTGCCCTTGGATGTCGAATTAACCGTGGCAGATGTGGAAGACGATGTGGATTTGACCTTACCGGAAAATCTGACCTACCGCCAATTTGATTTTTTCCAAAATATTGCCTCTAAATAAAAATCATCTCCTCTAGGTCGAACTTAGAGGAGATTGTTCTTATTTCTTCTGTTTACGGACATAGAGCCAGTAGCTGACCCACTAATAAATCAGGTAGAGCAGCCAAGCTAGAACCGCAAGAGCCAGTAGGCTGTTCAGGACCTTGGAGACGCTTGGGAGAAGCCAGTTTATCAGCAAAGTTGTTACAAAAATCGCTATTCCCGCATAAGTCGGTAATTTTTTCATCTCAAAGGCAAATTTCAATTCCGAGTTAGCCACCTATAAGAAATTCTCTCGGTGACTTGTAGCCCAAACATTTTTTGGGATAG